>JBNLCS010000557.1:0-3864 GCA_050303935.1 Bacteroidales bacterium | reverse complement strand
AAAAACAGTGGTAAAAAAAGAACTTGTATATGGTTTACCCGCGGATCTGTTCAACGTGGAAAAGAAAAAAGTAAAGTCTAATCAAACATTAGCCCATATTTTACATGAATCGGGTTTACCAGGAAATAAAGTACATGATTTGGTCACCCTATCTGAGAAAGTATATGACAGTAGAAAAATAAAACGTGGAAACATATATGCATATTTAAATCCGGTAAACGATACCATAGGGCATAAATATATAGTATATGAAATTGACAAACTAAGTTATATCCGTTTTTCTATGGGAGACTCATTGTATGTAGATAAAATTATAAAAAAAACAGATACGATCAGGCAATATGCTGCGTTGTCAATTAAAAGTTCACTTTGGCAGTCAATGATTGATCAAAACCTGGATCCGATGCTGGCCATTGAATTGTCTGAAATTTATGCTTGGACAATCGATTTTTTCGGACTTCAGAAAGGTGATAGTATTCGGGTAGTTTATGATGAAATTTTTGTTGATAATGGAGCGGTTGGTATTGATAAAATTCATGGAGCATTTTTCAGGCATATGAATCATGATTATTATGCGATTGCATTTGAACAAGATGGTAAGGAAGGGTATTACGACCTCGAAGGGAACAGTTTAAAAAAAACTTTCTTAAAAGCCCCTTTACAATATTCGAGAATCAGTTCCCGTTTTTCTAACAGTCGGCTTCATCCTATTTTAAAAATAAGAAGGCCTCATCATGGAGTTGATTATGCTGCACCTATAGGTACACCAGTTCAAAGTATTGGGGATGGGGTTGTAACCAGTATGAAATATACAAACGGTGCAGGTAGAATGATAAAAATAAAACACAATAGTGTATATTCAACAGCCTATCTTCATTTAAGTGGATATGGAAAAGATATTAAAACGGGAAGGCATGTTACACAGGGCCAGGTTATTGGTTATGTAGGCAGCACCGGGCTTTCAACCGGGCCACACCTTGATTTCAGGGTATATAAAAATGGAAGTGCTGTTGATCCGCTTACAATTGAATCACCACCGGTGGAACCTGTTAAACCCGAGTTTTTACCTGTTTATAACGAAACAATATTTTTGGCCCTTCAAATGTTAAAGATAGATCAAACATTGTTGGCCACTTATTAAACCCACACTTGCCATTAGATCGTGCCACCTAATGACAAATCCGGGTTAAAGTTTTCTTAATACGTTTTCTATAACTTTTGGGAAGTATTCATATTCCAGCGCGTGTACTTTTTGTGCAACATCTTCGGCACTGTCTTTTTCACTCAATACACATTTGGCCTGAAAAATAATACTCCCTTTATCATATTCCTCATTCACATAATGAATGGTAATACCTGATTCTTTTTCTTTGTTAGCAACAACTGCTTTATGAACATTCATGCCATACATTCCCTTTCCTCCGTATTTGGGAAGAAGGGCGGGGTGTATATTAATTATTCTTCCGGGAAATTCCTTCACAATGGCAGATGGCATTAACCATAAAAAACCAGCCAAAACAATAAATCCTGTATCTACGTCCTTTAACTTCTGTAAAACAGTTCCGTCTTTTAACATTTCCCGGCTAAATATAAAAGATGTTACCCCTAATTTTGATGATCTTTCCAACACCCCGGCTTTATTATTATTACATAATACCAACGTAATAGTAACTTCAGGTTTATTTTTAAAGTAATGAATAATATTTTCAGCATTTGAACCTGATCCAGAGGCAAATATGGAAATGTTTATCGCGTTCAATTAATCCGTGTTATTTGGTTATCTACAAATATTTCAACTACATGTCGCTCGAAATATAATCATAAAAAAAGTATATATTGCATTAAGAATTTAATTTTTTTTGTTTGTTTTTTTTGAAGAATTACATTTCTTTGCACAGTCAAAAAAAATTAATATTAATTAAAACTTATTGTTATGGCAGACATTGCATCAAGAGTTAAAGCTATTATTGTAGATAAATTAGGTGTAGACGAAAGTGAAGTTACTCCAGAAGCAAGTTTCACTAACGACTTAGGCGCCGACTCTCTTGACACCGTTGAATTAATCATGGAATTTGAAAAAGAATTCAATATCGGAATTCCTGATGATCAAGCAGAAAACATCGGTACTGTTGGTGAGGCTATTAAATACATCGAAGAAAACGTTAAGTAATTTTTATTTTGTTTTAAACTTTTAACGCCGAATTATGACGTCAAAAAGAGTAGTTATTACCGGAATTGGAGCTATAACACCTATTGGTAATACAGTAGATGAATTTTGGAAAAATCTGATAGACGGTGTAAGTGGTGCTGGAATGATCACCCGTTTCGATGCAGAAAAGTTTAAGACGAGATTTGCCTGTGAAGTAAAAAATTTTGATCCAATGGATCATTTTGATCGTAAGGAGGCCAGGAAACTGGATTTATATGCCATGTTTGGCATGGCCTCTACTGATCAGGCAGTTAAAGATGCTGGTTTTAACATGGATACCCTGAATAAAGACAGGGTAGGTGTTATTTATGGATCAGGTATCGGGGGAATAAAAACTTTCCTTGATGAAGTTTCAAATTATGTGACCGGGGATGGTACGCCGCGCTTTAACCCGTTCTTCATTCCAAAAATGATTTCTGATATTGCTGCTGGCCTTATTTCTATCAAATATGGTTTTCGTGGTCCCAATTATGCCACAGTTTCGGCGTGCGCCACTTCAACCAATGCAATTATTGATGGATTATACCAGATCAGGCTCGGTAAAGCAGATGTAATTGTTACCGGTGGTTCAGAAGCTCCTATTTATGAACCCAGTGTAGGTGGGTTTGGAAGCATGCAAGCCCTTTCAACCAGAAATGATGAATACCAAACTGCTTCCCGTCCTTTTGACAAAGACCGTGATGGTTTTGTAATTGGTGAGGGAGCGGGTACACTTATCATTGAGGAACTGGAACATGCGAAAAAAAGAGGTGCAAAAATTTATGCAGAACTGGCTGGAGGTGGTATGTCGGCTGATGCACATCATCTTACAGCCCCACATCCTGATGGAGAAGGGGCGGTTAATGTAATGAAATATGCGTTGGAAGATGCAGGGATGAAGCCAGAAGATATTGATTATATCAATGTGCATGGAACATCCACCCCGCTCGGGGATATAGCAGAAACGAAAGCAATAAGAAAAGTATTTGGTGATCATGCGTATAACCTGAATATTAGTTCAACAAAATCCATGACTGGTCACTTATTGGGGGCTGCGGGTGCCGTTGAAGCAATTGCTTGTATCATGTCAGTGATCAACAACATTGTTCCTCCAACAATAAACAATCAAACCCCGGATCCGGAAATTGACCCAAAACTAAAATTAACTTTTAATAACTCCGAAAAACGTACTGTAAATGCCGCGTTGAGTAATACATTTGGTTTTGGGGGGCATAATATGTCGGTGATAGTGAAGAAATACACTGAATAAATTTTGTGATATATCGGTTTAATCTTTATTTGTCGAGATATTTATCATCGAATGGCCGTCAATTTTATCGACGGGTGAAACACGTTTTGCATATATCGCCACGTAATCTCAAACTTTATAAAACTGCTTTTGTACATAAATCGGCTTCAAAAATATATGCCGATGGAAGCATGGTAAACAACGAACGGCTTGAATACCTTGGTGATGCAATTTTAGATGCTATTGTTGCAGAATATCTGTTTTCGTTGTTCCCCAAAAAATCTGAAGGTTTTCTTACGCAACTCCGGTCGAAAATTGTAAATCGGGAGATGCTTAACAGCTTATCCATTGATACCGGGGTTAGCGAGTTTGTTATCTCGCAAAATATGAATTGTACCTATAAGTATATTTATGGAGATGCTTTTGA
>JBNLCS010000556.1:0-1898 GCA_050303935.1 Bacteroidales bacterium | reverse complement strand
GGTTGCAAGACATGCCGACGTGCAGGCGTTTGTATTGGATAATCCTAATTTGATAAATAAGGTTATTGCAAGTAAAAACAAGGTTTTCATAATATATAAATTTAATCTGAATGTTTTAGAAGCTTATTTAAACCTGGTACTGTTATATTCCAGATATTCAGTTGTAATTAAAAAGAATAAAGTTTTTTCATTTCTTAAATTTTAAACTGAAATTAAAAAATGTCAGCGCCCTCCAAATCCACTCAAAAGGTCCATAGTAAAAATGTTTCATCCATAATTTGCTATACCATAATTGAACAATGAAAAAAAGTATCCCATAAATAAGGCTTAGGGTTGGCCCTATGTAATGAAACAGGGCAAAACCATAACCATAAACCAAGGGTATTCCAATGAGGGGTTGAACAATGTAATTGGTGAGGCTCATCCTGCCATAATTTGCAAGTAAAGAAGAATTATTAAACCTTTTCACCCTTTGAAAAATAATAATAATCAGTGAAATATAGGATGTAGTAAAAGCCAGGTCATTGTATGATCTTAATAAAGTTTGGTAGAACCCCAACCGTGGACGGGGCATTCCCATTTTCCCTAATTTCAATAATAAAACCTGAAATGCTACACTTACCACAACGCTGGAGATAAAAATAACCACCGTGTTTTTTTTGTATTTGTGAAAATTCTCAAAAAAACGGCTTTTGCCAAGGAAAAGACCAAACAAAAACAAGCCGAATAGTTGCAAGTACCTGCCGTTGTTATACGACCACAAAAAGACTGCCTTATGGCCTTTCCAACTGTTAAACCGCAATACATCCATGAAAGAGCCATTGGCAAATGTATTAAATGCTTCGCCCCAAAGTTCCCATACATTATTACCCCGAAGTGCGAATTCCGGATTTATATTGGAACTGATTATATATATTATTGTAGGGATTTGCAGCATAAATAATATTGCCAAAAATAAAAGGACCTTTTTGTTAACCCTATAGAAAAGGATCAGGGGCATTCCCATTAATGCGTACATGACCAGAATTTGGCCAATATAAAATAAAGAAAACAAATAACCCAAAGCCAGTAACAACATCAACCTCCAAAAAAACCGTAATCTGAAATCAACACCTTTGATGGCGGCCCTGTCCATCTGAACAAAAAAACTAAAGCCAAACATTAACGAAAAAATGGAATAGGATTTACCGCTAAAAAGGATAGATGAAAATTTTGAAATATGTGGGTCTATTTTGTGAAATATTTCAGGGTTTAAGTCAACCTGCCAATAAAAATCAAAATGTTCAACGGCATGTAATATCAATATACCAAAAAGGGCAAATCCCCTTAGTGCGTCACACAGTTCTATTCGGTTGTTTTTTATCATTCGATTAATTATTTATGATGCTTTTTATTTTTGACACAATATCAAGGTCCACCCAATAGATATCGGAGGTAGAAGCCCCGTTCATTTTATCCCGTCGGGTGAAAAATAAGTATTTGTTATCGGGGGAAATATACGGGGCCAGCTCAAACCCATCCGTATTTATTTCAGGCCCCAAGTTTATTCCGTCTGTCCATTCGCCATTTTCTTTATTAAAGGCTATATATAAATCATTGTTCCCAAATCCTCCATCACGGGGCGATGCAAAAATTATGTAGTCCATGTTTTTTGAAAATACCTGGTCGCCACAATTGTAATTAAAGGCTGTTTTGAGTTTTGATGCTTCCTTATATACCCCATTTATCGGCACTGACTTATAAATGGATGCATTGCCATCAATGTCCCTTGAGAAATATAAACAATTGTCAGGTGCAATAACCGGAAACCATTCTGATCCTTTGGAGTTTATTGTGGTGTCTAATTTAACGGGTCCCCCCCATTTTCCATATCCGTCAGTTTCAACTTTCCAGATATC
>JBNLCS010000555.1:0-1880 GCA_050303935.1 Bacteroidales bacterium | reverse complement strand
AATAAAGGTCCGTGTTGACAGGCAAACCTGTGGCAGCCTGATAAGGTTCAGTAGACGGAACTTCATCTATAAAAACAACCTTGCTTCTTGCAAAAGAAGTGTTTGCATTAACCGAATATACAAATTCGCCAATAGCTTTTCGATGGCTTAGTATAATTTCAAAACCTTTATTATCCACCTTTCCGATATTTTCATGAGGTAATTCCGGCAAACCAAATATTTCCGGAACTGACTGGTTCCTTGGCCATAAAATATTTGACCGTTTTTCTGTAAACAGTGTGATATCTGCTCCTATCAATCCTTCCCACAATTCAGCAACCAATCCAACATCGGTTTTTTGACTTACTTCCCAGGTAATATTCGGATTTTGGGTAACAGGTACAAATAAACCGGTAACATCGCTGCCACCAAAAACATAATTATCGCCAAACTCAAAAGCCTGCAGGTATTGCCATTGAGGTACACGGTCATTTCCCAACTCACCATACGATGCCCTGATTTTCAACTCACTAACAAAAGGCAGGTTGTCGCTAATAAAGCTTTCTTCAGACAACCTCCATCCCGCTGAAACTCCAGGGAAAAGCCCATATCTTTTGCTTTCAGGAAAATTCTGCGAACCATCATACCGGAATAAAAATTCAGCCAGGTACTTCGATTTGAAATTATAATTCAGACGGCCAAAATAATTATTATAAGCTGTCTCCCAAGCACTTCCACCATTATCTTTATTTTCCGGGTCCTCGCTTCCAGCATTTATTTGGGGAATAGCCGGGCTCAGGTAATTTTTGCGGTAAGCCTCTGCCCAATGATGAGAACTCTGTTGCTGTTCGGTACCTATCATTGCCGAAATATTATGGCCTTCGCCAAATATTTTTTGGTAAGAAATCCTGAAGTTATACAGGGATGTAGTCCATCTACGATAGGTATCCCGCACCTCAATTGGGATATCGGTCATCTTTTGCTCAATTATCCCGGTTTCCGGGTCAAATTCATGGTAGTACACCGGTTTACGGAATTTCTTTTGAAACTCATTTCTTAAATCGTAATTGTAAGAAGCATCCAATGTTAACCCTTTTAGGAACGGTGCTTCATATTTAGCCGTAAATGTTGTATATATCGGGTAATCCTGATATCTGTTGTATCCTCCCCTGTCAGCCAATAGTGGGTTATTACGGAACCGGCCCGGCGCGATAAGGCCATTGGGATACACTGCCGCTAACGTAGGGTTTGACATCCATACGTGAACAAAGTCATTTTCTTCAAATGGGAAGCTGTTTGCATCAAAAGTCCTTTCGTTTATAATCGCGTTAATGTTCGCGCCAACAGATAAACTTTTGGTTAAATCGGCATCAACCTTAACGCGTGTATTATACTGTTTATAGTATGTGGGGTCGTTCTTTAAAATACCATCCTGGTCGTTCATACCAAAAGAAACAAAGTACCTGACATTATCAGAACCACCACTTGCCTGCAGGTTTATTTTACGCATCACGGAATAGTCCTTCATTACTGCACTTGGCCAGTCGGTATTCGGGTATCTCCAAGGATCGGAACCGTCACGGTATTTTATTATAGCGCTATCCGAATAAGCCGGCCTGTAACGTGTCGAGTCAAAATTAATCCGTTGAAGCTGCACTTCATTTCTTACCTCAGCAAACGTGGCCGCGTCCATCATATCCGGTATCCTCGTGGGCCTGCTAAAAGCATGGCTGTAAGAAAGGTTAAACTTAGCAGCCCCTTTTGACCCTTTTTTTGTGGTAACCAATATCACACCATTCGCACCACGCGCACCGTAAATAGCTGCTGATCCGTCTTTCAGAACCGATACACTTTCAATATCTTCGGGGTTAAGGCGGCTTAGGTTATCACGGGGCACGCCA
>JBNLCS010000554.1:0-3167 GCA_050303935.1 Bacteroidales bacterium | reverse complement strand
TGACAAGATATACTTATCAGAAAAATTAGTAATAACCCAATTCTATAGTTCATATTATATGTTTTTAGGTAGTAATTATCTTAGAAACCTGTTAGCCTGTCCTGCTTTGGAGGGATTCCTTCGATTCAAACTAAATCTCCTATAGCCTCCTCCGGTGAATCGGAGGAGGGTTCTTTTCAATTGTTTTATTTCGTTAATACAAAACCTCCATTAGGCTGAACAGTAATTGATATTGTTCCGTCATCTGAAATTTTCATATTATCCATATACGTTTCTTTATTCTTGTTGTCATTGTACATGGTTATATTTTGTCCTGCCAACATAGGAAGGTCAAGCTTTAAATTCTTAGCCGTTTTTTCGGCATTTACGCCAGCAACATACCATTTTTGGCCATGACGGCGTGCAATTACGCAATATTTACCAGGATATCCATCAATAAAAAGTGTTTCATCCCAGGTTGTTGGTAAATTTCTTAAGAAATCTAGTTCAAACTCCGGTACATCAATCAAGTTGTTCGGTGTTAACCCAAACATTTGTACAGGATTTTGAAAAAGAATACCTGTAGCCAATTGGAAAGCATCTGTAGTCAACCGTTCCTGTCTTTGGCTATTACCTTTATTGAGGTATTTATTCAACAAAATACCCCCAAATTCCATACATGCAACAGTATTTCTAATAAAAGGGTGTAATGTTGCAAAAAATGCTTCACCTTCACGAACCCCTTGGGAAAACATCAACATTTCAGATGCCAGTACTGCTTCACTCCCAACAAAATTTGGAAACATTCTCTCCCAACCCCGGGGAAGTGTTGCTCCGTGAAAAATGATCATTAGCCCATAATCATTGGCATCAGAAAGGATATCTTCATATAAACGCATGGTCTCCTGTTTGTCGCCACCAAAAAAATCAACTTTTAACCCTTTTACCCCTGCATCTTGTAACCATTTCATCTCCTTTTTACGGGCTATTGAAGTATTCATTTTATGCATAGGGCCTTGAAATGCATCATTGAACGATCCGTTTGAATTGTACCATAAAAATACCCCAACCCCTTTAGATTCGGCATATTTTATAAGCTCTCTCATTTTTTCATAACCAATGCGGGTATCCCACCAGGCATCAATCAAAATATACTCAAAATTGAGGGCAACGGCTAAATCAACATATTTTACCTGATCTTCAAAATTCATGCTATTGTCCTGCCAAACAATCCAACTCCAGGTACCCCGACCATATTTGTAAGATTGGGATGCTTCATACAACGGGTCAACCACATCATAAGGAATTGTTGTTTCCACGATCGGTTTAAGTGTTTTTCCTACAGTAATGGTTCGCCACGGAGTAACACCAGGAAGCCCAATCTGAGCACCGGTACTGCCGAAACCATTATTTTGTTTAGGGTTTGGAAATTCAACGGTATATACACCTTCTGTATATTTGCTCAAATGAGAAGCACAATACAAGCTTCTTACACCGGTTTCTGAAACCAATACCCATCCATTATCACCAACGTGAAATAATCCCGGGAAAACATATCCTTCTGATGATTTGTTTTTCTCCATGGGTGCGTCGGCTTCATAACCACTTTCATAACTGGGGGAAGTGCGGGCAAAACCGCGCATAGGGTCCATCATATTTGAAAGAAATGTTGTTGTGAAAGAAGGAAACCTGAACCCGGTAGATTCCTTCTCTACCACGCATGCTTTTCTATCTCCCCAGGAAGGCAACTCATATCTAAATGCAATATCGTTGTTACTTACCTGAAATAATACAGATATTTCTTTCTGTTGGGCATTTTCAAACGTACACGTCAATTTATTAGCCTTGTATTTCACGAAAGATTGTTTGATTTTTGCTTGGGTATACATTTTATCTACTTCCCCTTTTGTTGAACCTTTCAGGCTCATATCAGAACTAAAGTCGCCCTCATTGGTTATTAATCCTAGCGGAGAATTTTCAAGCATTGTTTCCCCTTTATATGAAACCGTATACATAGGTTTACCTTTTTCAACCAATACATTTACTTCCAGGTTTCCATCTGGACTGGTCACGGTTGTTTCTTCTTGTGAAAAGATTGAGGATGAAATCAAAATTAAAAACAAATAAATTTTAGTTCTCATTTTTATTGATATTTAGTTATTAATTTTCCAAGTCTAAAATTAAATAGTTTTCTGTATTTGGAAAATTAATCTCGATTATAGTTAAATTTATATTCTTCGGAATTTTTCGGACATAAACATAAAAAATTTATTGATATTAATCAGGAACCGTTTAAATTTCATCCTCGGTTTTCAAAAACATGTATTTTGTTCCCTAAGGGCATTCCTTAAACCACCTGAGTTTGGGGTATGGAATAGCAACGGGTTATAAAATTATAGCCATAATAACATGTGAGAAATCACTTATAGAGGAACAGTAACCAGTCCTGGTTTGTTGGACAAGATACTTTAATTTTTTCCATACCTGTTATAGTTTCACCAGTTTTCTCACCAGTTACAGGATTAATCCAGAGTGCCTTATAACCAATATTTTCTATTTCAGTCTCAATAGATGTCCCATTCTTTGAATAGATGAGATATACATTTTCTTCCTTGCCAAATACGTAATCATCAGTTGCTGGGGTAATAGTATCAAGGCACTTCATATCTAATAAGGGTAACTCATACTCGCTGAAAAAATCAAGGGCTATTTTACATTGGTCCCAAAATAAGTCCCGAGATCGCCATGATTCACAGGTAAGATCAGAATGGGCCTGCGAATACCCAAAATACCATTCTGTTCCATACCCCCCTGCAAGTAAGGCCCCCCAAAGTCCGTTAACACGGGCATTGTCATGATACGGGTCTACATTGTCAGGAACTAACGCAAACATGGGGTCACCGGGTTCATCTGCTGCAACTACCCATTTTTTACCTGAGCTTTCAGATGCCTGTACCCAATCATAAACAACATTATGGACATTACTAAAATCCCTTTTGTCTGTTTGTATAGAAGCTCCGCTTAAATATGATTGGTTGCCAAGCAATGGTTCGTACACTTTTTTATACTGATGCGGAAAAGTATGAATCACGATGGGGCTATTATAGGGGTCTGTAGCATTGATATATTCAGCCATTGCCCGGACTTGCGCGGTAGATTGCGTATTTTCTTCCCCAAGGTTCCAATTT
>JBNLCS010000553.1:0-2233 GCA_050303935.1 Bacteroidales bacterium | reverse complement strand
TAGGGGACATGTTAATATAGATAATACATTAAAATATTATGATGATTTTACAGTAATAAAATTTAAAAACAAATTTTTCACGATACATGTAGCGGATGCTATCAAAGAGCGAGCAGAAACCTTAAACCATCCTAAAATATGGGCAGAAGTATTAAAACGCTTTCCAAATTTAACCCTAAACCTTGCACACTTTGGGGGCAGTGGAGAAATAATGAGGTTTTTAAACTATGAATTGCCTGATAAAATTAAAAAAAGTGATTACAAGGATGAGATAGAAAAACTAAGCACAGATATAAAAAAATTGTTTAACAAAGCATATGATAATAAGGTCAGGATTTACAAATACAAAAAAAACCTGGATACAAAAGAAAGGGGGAAGTTGTGGAATGCTTTGTATTTTTCGGGTATAATGGATAATTGGGCAAAAGCAATATATGAAATAATTAAAAATCCCGATTATCCTAATGTATATACAGACCTTTCATGTTATACCGAGGGGGAAGAATTGAAGAATTTCTTTTCAATAAAATCAGAATTATCTGAATTTAAAAACCTGTTTTACGATCAGGTACCCGGAGATATCAGAAAAAAACTCTTGTACGGATCTGACTTTTTCTTTTGTCTCATATTTGGTCCGGATATGAAAACCTATTACAATGAATTTAAAGAAGTTTTTGGCGACGAATTTGATACCATTGCCAGTGTGAACCCGGAGAAATTTTTGAAAATAAGTTAATCCGGGCTAATGTGCAGTATTTCGTACTGTGTTGAAAACACTTCATATAATGGCTGAAACGATCCGTACAGTGGCTAAAATATTTCGTACAATGGATGAGGAACTCCGTACAATGGAGGAAACCCTTCGTACAATGGTGTAAACCCTTCGTACTACGGTGGAAACCCTTCGTACAATGGTGGAAACCCTTCTTACAATGGCGGAAACCCTTCGTACAATGGCGGAAACCCTTCGTACACATCTCTTGTTTCGTAGAAAAGCTATTACAGAATTATTGTACTATTGTAATTGTAAACAAGCGGCAGAATTTGAGGCTTCTTTTTTATTGGAACACGTTGTGAGCCAATAGGTTCAAGGCCTGGTGTCAGGTATGTCCGATTTATTCTTTATGTATGGGGCATATTCCTGGTCTTCTTCCATAATATGCGAGATCAGCCAATTATTTAAAAAAGTCATTAATTTGTATGTAATTCTTGCGTTACTTTTTTCAAAGTCATCCATGAAATCAGAAACGGTTTTTTTGAAATCATTGTGCTTTGCAACATGCTTATCTGCATTTGTATAACCAGACCCGACAAACAACGTTTCCTCTGCTGTAAAATGATATTGAGCGTAATCAACCAACTGGACCAAAATATCTTTTAGTTGTGTTTTGGTTGTGTTTTGGGTAAATGCTGTATACAGTTCATTTAATATTTGTATCAGTATTTTATGTTGATTATCAATTTCGGTAATTCCAACTGAATAGTCATCTTTCCACCTAACATAATTTGACATACTATTTTTTCTTAGCTTGTTATTTTTATGTCTTTTTTACGGAGGAAAGCCAAAATGGTTCAGGTATAAGTGCACTGTTTTCCAGATATTCTATTTAATATGCTTGCAGCACTTTATAAAAATTATAAGCACGTAACACATTACCAATGCATTCAGTGTTTTTTAGCAGCCTCTATGTAAACTCTGCTTTTCCTTAAGTATTCGCTTTTAAGTGCTCATGAACTTCTTTTGATCGGTTTGCATGACGGACCTGGGTTTTCTTACCGTCACTCTACATGGCCTGTTATGGTGTGTATTCATACACTTTTGTTCCAATTATATATATTTTACCATTTACCTCTTCGCAGCCAAAATTAATTTCTCCATTTGGCATAGGTGTTAATATTGTCCAACTATCACTTGCCGGATTATAAACTTCCATATGGGTATTGCCTATAGCAGTCCCTTTTGGTGAACCTCCGATGGAATAAATTTTTCCATTAACAACACAAGCTTCGTGTCCTGTATGTGATTCAGGGTTGTCTTTTAAACGTATCCATTTATCTTCATTTTCATTGTATGCCTGAAGTGATTCACTGGGGTTATCGCAGTTTCCTAATGATTGAACAGGACAACCTCCGAATAAACAAATTTGATCGTTTACGTTAACACTCGCAGCATTATAGATCATATATTCAGATACAGTGGCCCAGCTATTAGTAGAAGGGTCATATATTGCTG
>JBNLCS010000552.1:0-6506 GCA_050303935.1 Bacteroidales bacterium | reverse complement strand
TAGGCTTCATAATATCTGAAGGTCCAGAAATTGAAGATGACTGGCATGTATTTTCTGCATTAAATTTTCCAGAGCATCATCCTGCAAGGGACATGCAAGATACTTTCTTTATTGAACAAAACTTAAATGTTCTTTTAAGGACCCATACTTCGTCCGTTCAGGTAAGGGTAATGAATGACAATACGCCTCCGATACGAACCATTTCTCCCGGACGTGTATTCAGAAACGAAGCCATTTCAGCCAGAGCCCACTGTATATTTCATCAGGTGGAAGGATTATATATTGATGAAAATGTTTCTTTCGCTGATTTGAAACAAACACTGTTGTATTTTTCAAAAGAAATGTTTGGAAGCGATACCAATATCAGATTACGTCCAAGCTATTTTCCGTTTACTGAACCATCTGCAGAAATGGATATCAGTTGCAGGGTATGTCACGGTAAAGGTTGCCCAATATGTAAATATACCGGATGGGTTGAAATTTTGGGTTGCGGTATGGTAGACCCTTCTGTCCTTTCCTTATCAGGCATCGATAGTAAAAAATACACTGGTTTTGCATTTGGAATGGGCATTGAACGTATTGCCATTCTAAAATACCGTATTAATGATATCCGTTTGTTTTTTGAAAACGATATTCGCTTTCTAAAACAATTTTCGACAGCACTTTAATTCTATTCTTCTATAATTATTTCAAAAGTTAATGGTATTGCTTTTGCATATAAAGCACTTACGCCACAATAATTTTCTTTTGACAAATCTACTGCCTTTTTAACTTTATCATATATTTCCTTCTTTCCCTTAAACGTATATATTACTTTCATCGCTTCATAATTTTTAGGGAAATCCTCTTTCATATCTGCCTCAACAGATATTGTTAACGCCTCATACTCAACTCTCATCTTTTTTAACATAGAAACTACATCCATACCTGTACATCCTGCTAAAGCAGTAAGCATCAAAGGTTTTGGTCCGGCACCTGAATTTTTTCCTCCTACTTCCGGAGCCCCGTCTATTCTAATAATATGATCCCCAATCTTTGATTCAAAGGCCATTCCCCCAATCCATTTTGTATCAATTTTAACAAGTTGACTCATTTTTTTATAATTTTATTTAATATTTACTTTTTATAATTTTCAATATACAATTAAGGACACATTTATACGATCAAACAAATTTCAAAAAAGATTTGTTTTCTACAAACTCTGTTTTTAAAAATTTAACACAAGCTGAGTTCGATCTTCTACCCTTTGATAACTTACCAGATCAATTTAAAAAAGGAACCATAATATACAAAGAAGGAAACAGGTTAGCAGGTTTTTACTATATTAAATCAGGGATCATTAAAGTGTATAAAACGGGCTATGACGGTAAAGAACAAATCATACGTTTTGCAAAATCAAATGAAATTATTGGTTTTAGATCTGTGTTAAGCAAAGAATTAGCTTGCACAACTGCAAAAGTTTTAGAACATTCAGAAATATTTTTTATTCCTTCAAAAATACTATTTCATTTGATTAAAACTAATGGTGATTTCGCCATTGATTTACTTCAACTTACCTGCCGTGAACTTGAAGAATCAAATAACTACATAACCGATATCGCACAAAAAACGGTACGTGAACGTTTGGCTGAAGTGCTAATCCATTTAAATAATAATTTTGACCTTGACAATGAAAAATTCTTGAAAATAACCCTTACAAGGGAAGACATAGCAAATATAGTAGGGACAGCCACCGAATCAGTTATACGTTTGCTTAGCGAATTAAAGCATGAATCTTTGATAGATTTAGTTGGTAGGAAAATTAAAATTCTTAATTACCATGAATTAAAACGTATTTCAGGTTTACCGTAACCTTTTAAAACAAAGTTCCTTGCTGATCCCCCCGTTTTATATTCAACCTATTATACGAATTTGATGTGGCTTCTCTGCCTCTTGGGGTTCTATTAATGTAACCTTCTTTTACAAGATAAGGTTCGTAAACTTCCTCTATTGTTCCGCTATCCTCACCAATTGCAGTTGCTACTGTATTTAATCCAACTGGTCCACCGTTAAATTTTATTATGATAGTCTTTAATATTTTATGATCCATTTCATCCAAACCAAATTCATCAATATTTAATGCATTTAATGCATATTTTGCCAACTTCAGTGTTATCGTACCATCACCTTTTACTTGTGCAAAATCCCTGACACGACGTAATAAAGCATTCGCGATTCTTGGTGTACCACGACTTCTTCTTGCTATTTCGTATGCTGCATTATTCTCAATTTTCACATTCAATATACTAGCACTTCGTTTTATAATTGAAGTCATTATATCTAAATCATAATATTCAAAATGGGAATGGATACCAAACCTTGCCCTTAATGGACTCGTTAACAATCCCGCCCTTGTTGTGGCGCCAATTAAAGTAAATTTTTCTAAATTTATTTGAACCGATCTTGAATTAGGTCCCTTATCAATTAGTATATCAATTTTATAATCCTCCATTGCTGAGTATAGATACTCTTCTACAACAGGCGATAATCTGTGGATCTCATCAATAAACAACACATCCTTGTCATCAAGGTTTGTCAGAATTCCAGCCAAATCGCCAGGTTTATCAAGAACCGGGCCTGAAGTTGTTTTAATATTTACATGTAATTCATTTGCAATTATATTCGCCAGTGTTGTTTTACCCAATCCAGGGGGACCATTTAAAAGTACATGATCCAATTCCTCATTTCGCATTTTTGCAGCTGTAACGAATATTTTTAAATTTTCAACAATATTTTTTTGTCCAGAAAAATCTTCAAAACTTAACGGTCGAAGTTTTTTCTCAAGGTCTTTTTCCCCTTCTAAATTTTCTTCTCGTATATCAAACTCATCGCTCATTTTCTATTCCAGCTTTTCAGTATCCTGTTCAATTTTTTCAATTTTTATTCCATTTATTCTAATTTCACTATCATTTTTATATGCAATTGTAACTTTTAAATTTCCAGACCGATCATACTTTTTCCAAACTTTTTCTTTTGACCCGGAATTATAAAACCTTTCTTCTTCCACCACTCCATTATCATAATATAAAATATGCATACCATCCGGACTTCCTTGAATATACGAACCCTCAAATCTTTTATTACCATTTTTATATGTTGCGACCCATTCACCATCCTTTAATCCAATAGTATATCTGCCCTCTTCTTTTATATCACCTATATCAATCATCCACTCACCATCCCGTTCCCCTTCAATATATTCTCCTTTTGTTATTATATTTCCACTAGGATTATACTCAATGTATACACCATCATTTTTTCCTTGATAAAAGTTTTCTTCTCTTATTATTTTCCCGTCTTCATTGTACCAAAACCATGAACCATTATACTTATCGTCCTTAAAATTACCCTTTTGTTCTATCTTTCCGCTTTTATAAAAAAACTCCCATATTCCATCTTTTTTACCATCTGTGTAAGAACCTTTTGATTTAACTTCTCCAGTTTCATAAAAATTTGTCCACATTCCGTCACGAAAACCTTCAAGATCAACAACTCCTTTCCCAATCAAAACTCCGTCACTGTTGTATTCTTCGGATCTTGTTACAACTCCCTCTTCATCATAATACCTATGAATACCTATCGGTTTATTATTTAAATAACTACCGGTAAATTTTACATTACCAGATTGATAAAATTCGTCTTTTTGAATTATTTTGTCATCATCATCCGTGACACCTTCTTTTATACTTCCATTTTCATAGTACAAAGACAATTTTAAGTTTCCATTCTTATCAAATTCCTTATAAATACCATTTAATATTCCATGTTGATAGTTACTTTCATTTCGTATCCTAAAATTTTCATAATATTCTCTCCACAAACCATCTTTTCTTCCTTTTTCATCGAAACGATTAATTCTTTCAATCTCAATAAGTCGGCCCTTAATATAATTATTTACTGTTATAATTCTATTTTCCTGGCCATATTCAAATTCCTTATTTTCCTTTTTCCCATTAGAATAATAACTAATTTTTTTTATTTCCCCACTTACATCATAATAATATGATCTTCCTTCAAGAACATCATTAAAGTATAATTCTTTTGATAATACAAAATATCTATTGGTTACTTCATTTTTTCCAAATTTTGTATAATAACCATTTTTAGCACCATTTACATAACTTATTTTTAAGGAAGTATCTCCTTTTTCATTATAAAATACCCAAATGCTATCCAGCAATCCATTTTTCCTTTTTCCTTCAGATTTCAAAATCCCTGTAATATAATAATTACGCCAATATCCTTCAGGTTTTCCATTTTTTATTAACCCCTCACTTGAAACTTTTCCACTTTCGTAATAAAATGTTCTATATCCATCTTCAATTTCCTGAGCAGAAACACCAAATGAAACAGATAATAGAATACAACAATATATAATTAATTTTTTCATATAATTTTTTACAGGTTACAAAACAAATTTTAAACCAAACCTGCCTTTTTAGAAATTTCAAGCATTTTTCTAATTGGTATTTCAGCCATTATTCTTTTTTCCTCCTCTATATTTATCTCAGGAACCTCGTATTTGAGTGAATAATATATTTTATTTAAAGAAATTAGTTTCATATACGCACAATCATTACATGCACAAGTTGAATCTTTTGGTGGGGCAGGTATAAATATTTTATCAGGATTTTCCTTTTTCATTTGATGAATTATCCCTGATTCCGTTGCAACAATATATTCATTCCCTTCATCCTTCTTTGTATAATTCAACAATGCAGCTGTACTTCCAATAAAATCAGCAACCATTAAAACCGGTTTTTCACATTCGGGATGTGCTATTATTTTAGCATTTTTATGCTCCTGCTTAAGTTCCATTATTTTCTCCAATGAAAATTCTTCATGAACATGACAAGCTCCCTGCCATATAACCATATTTCTTCCGGTTATACTATTTATGTAGTTTCCAAGATTGCGATCCGGCGCAAATATTATTTTTTCATTTTTTGGAAAACTTTCAACAATTTGGACTGCATTCGTTGAAGTACATATTACATCCGTCAGTGCTTTTATTTCTGCAGTAGTATTTACATAAGAAATTACTTTATGTTCAGGATATTGTTCTTTAAATTTCTTAAATTCTTCTGGTGGACAAGAATCCGCAAGCGAACATCCTGCATTTAAATCCGGAATTAAAACTTTCTTTTTTGGTGACAATATTTTAGCAGTTTCCGCCATGAAATGTACTCCTGCAAAAACTATTATATCGGCATCATTTTCTGCTGCTTTTTGCGAAAGCGCAAGGCTGTCACCTACAAAGTCCGCAATATCTTGTATTTCCCCGTCCTGATAATAATGCGCGAGTATTATTGCATTTTTTTCTTTTCGCAGTTTATTAATTTCTTCGATAAAGTTAATGTTTTTTTCTTCTTTCACATTTACAAACCCAATTCTATAAACATCTTTAACATTTATATTCATATTAATAATTAATTTAAATTTATATTATGATGATAATAGGCTGTTAATTTTGTTAATAATTTTATTGTTAATAATGATGTAATTCAAAAATTAAAACAAAAATAACAAGCTATTAACAATATTGAATTAAAAAATGAATTGAAAATTAGAATATTCTGAAACATATTAACAGGTTGTTAATATTTGCGGTTGTTATAAATTATCAATGTTATTAACAAGATATCAATGTTTACAAGGTGTTAAATAATAAAAATTTTAAATTAAAAAATAAATTTGTGTATATAAAAATTTTAAATATGCATTTGTAATTAGGCTATAGTCAAATAAAATTTATATTTTTATTCAACATACAATTAACATATTTATAGTTCATAAGTTAATAAACGTTAACTTTACATCAAATAAAGTTCATTATGTTATCAAATACAAGTAAATATGCGGTTAGGGCTGTGATATATTTAGCAGCAAACGCTCAAAAAAATAAAAAGATTGGAATTAAGCAAATAGCAAGCGAACTGGAGATTCCAACCCCATTTCTTGGAAAAATATTACAAAGCTTGGCAAAGCAAAAGTTATTAACATCCACCAAGGGGCCGAATGGTGGGTTTGGGTTGGGACGCGAACCATCAAAAATAAAACTGATAGATATAATAGATGTGATTGATGGAAAGGATATGTTTAATACTTGTTTGTTAAGCCATAAGAGTTGTGATCATGAAGAAAAAGTATGCCCCGTTCATGATAAATATGCCGAAATAAGAGAGCAGTTTTATGATCTGTTCAAAAAGACAACATTAAGTTCACTGATGAAAGATATGAAGAGTAAGGAAGCCAAAGTGTTTTTATAAAAAATTGAATTTGAAAAACCTGGTCCTATGAAAAAAACGTTAATTCTTTGTTTTTTCTGCACTGTTGTTTTTTCTGTTAATTACGCCGGAAAGAAAAAAATAATACAATTAGACCTTGAGAACGGAAAAGAGTATGTAATTGAACAAAATCAGGAACAAAAAATTAAACAAGTTGTAATGGGTGCTGAAAACAATATT
>JBNLCS010000551.1:0-2938 GCA_050303935.1 Bacteroidales bacterium | reverse complement strand
TATAGTCCACATGAATTTTATCGGTTATTACAAGATAGACATCCCTGTATATACCTTCACCATTGTACCATCGTGAACTGTTCATATCGGTATTGTCATAACTGACAGCTAGTACATTTTCCCCTTTTTTAATTACATCAGTTACATCAACTAAAAAACTTTCATAGCCGTTTAATTGATGGGCCACTTCTTTTTCATTAACATACACGCGGGCATCCCGGTAAACGCCTTCAAACTCTATAAATACTTTCTTGTTTTCAATATTCTGGGTAATATTCAGTATTTTTCTGTACCATCCTTTCTGCCTCGGTAAAAACCCATTTTTCCGGTCAGAATTCAGGCTGTCTTCAACAAATGGACCTGAAATACTTGCATCATGGGGTAGATGGACTGTTTTCCATGCCGAATCGTCAAAACTTAATTTTGAAGCACCTGGAAACGCTCCTTTTGAAAATTTCCAATCGAAATTTATTAATTCTTTCTGACGTTGAGCAGGTAAAGAAATAAATGGCACCAGCAATAAAAATAAAAAGTACTTTAATTTCACGTTTTTATATTTTTCTGTTACTAAAGCGAATAAGTTATTAATAATGATTTAGACTACCAAAATAAATAATTCCTGTTGAAATGATTTAAAAAAAACAGTCCGATTTATTCATTATTTGGATAGTAATATGTGTTAAAGAATTGTCTTTCTTGAGGAAGGATGGAATAATGGATTTAATTGAATTGATTAATACTGTGTTCCACTTGTTCAATATTCCATAAAACAACATCAAATTATATACTTCTAATTATTAATTGTATATAGTTGTTCAATTCGTTGAGTTCACGATAAATAATAACTTGTTTCGAAAGAACTGCTTTTTTAAGCGTCATGATATTTTACCGTTGAAACTACAAAACTAACCGATTTATTTAGGGTAATTATCTACAAAATATTTTTCCCGAAAGGGTAAATTGTTATAATAGCAAATACGTGAACAATTTGGTTAACGTAAAATTAATAAGATAATACAATGCATAACGGAGCAAATATATTGAAGCTGGTAATTTTTATTTTATTACTCACAGGTATTGACCTTTATGTTTTTCAGGGAATACGAACAATTACAGCAACCTGGAATTCGGATAGAAACAGGTTGTTGCTGCATTGGGGATATTGGATTGTATCATTGATTATCATTATTAATTTACTTTTTGCATTTGGCCAACTGGTGCGATATAGTGAGTTTAACTTTTTTGTGAAACAAGCATTTAACGTATTCGTAGTTTTTACTATTTCAAAACTTGCTATTATTACCATACTTTTCGGAGAAGATATTTACAGAGGTATTGCAGCATTAATACGCTTGATTTCAGGCAACAGTAACGGTTCATACATTCCGGGACGAAGAAAGTTTATCAGTCAGGTTGCTATGGCAGTTGCCGGGTTAGAAATGTCTTCGCTTATTTATGGAATTATAAAAGGTAAATACCAGTATAAACTACATAAGCATACCTTATTTTTTAAAGACCTGCCGGAAGCTTTCGATGGTTTTAAAATTACACAAATATCGGATGTGCACTCGGGAAGTTTCAACAATACAGAAGCAGTGCAAAAAGGTATTGACCTGGTTAAAACGCAACAATCCGATCTGTTCGTATTTACCGGGGACCTGGTGAACAATAAAGCAGAGGAAATATTGCCCTGGATGGAGCATTTCAAACAAATCAGGGCCCCTTATGGTCAGTTTTCTATACTGGGGAACCATGATTATGGCGAATATGTTAATTGGAAATCTGAAGAAGACAAAGAACAAAATCTTGAAAATTTGAAAAAATATCATGCTGACCTGGGCTATCACCTTTTGTTAAACAACCATGTAAAAATTAAAAAAGACGGTGAATCAATAGACTTGCTTGGTGTTGAAAACTGGGGTAAAGGTTTTGTACTGGAGGGCGACCTGGATAAATCTTTGGAAGGTGCAGAACAGGGCTCATTTAAAATACTACTGTCGCATGACCCTTCGCATTGGGATGAAATTGTAAAAAACCACCCTGCAAAAATACACCTTACACTTTCCGGTCATACACATGGTATGCAAATGGGGGTTGAAACGCCTTTGTTTAAGTTTAGTCCTGTGCAGTTCCGTTACAAAAACTGGGCTGGTATGGCTGAAGAAAATGGCAGGTACCTTTATGTTAACCGAGGATTTGGCTTTATAGGCTACTCAGGGAGGATTGGCATTTGGCCCGAAGTCACAGTAATTGAACTGAGAAAAGGCTGATTCGATTACCGGACTTTGATTCTGTTATACTATTAACACAATCCATTTCATTTATTTTCATTATAGTACACGAATATTCGTTTTTATAATTGCTGTGTATAAGCTGAATTGACACCCCGAATGATAAAAGTTTAAAAATTTCCTGTTGTTAGGATTTATTATGGAATGTGGATAATTTGGAATTGTGATCCCAACAATTTTTGGAAGCAATCGCAATAGCATTTGACCTTCCAAAATATTTTTTATGGATAATCCCCTTTGGAATTTTAACCTGTAGTTTTTTTTGAACAAGTCCCAATAGTGTTTATACTTTTTAGGTTTTTTTATGTTTACACCTCGGGAGGGTGATCTGTAAAAGTTTTTTCTCTCCTTCCTTATGGGTTTAAAAAATTATACAAAATTTTATAAGGAAGTAAAATTATTTTTAAATTCAAGGGGGGGAGATATAAAATGATAAAGACTTAAAAGATATATAGGTTGATAGTAGCACAATAGATTTCACAATGATTAGATTAATAAAAGCGATATTTACAGATAAAGATGTATTAGAAATAGTTGGATTATTGCTATGTTTCTTGATTTTAGGATTTTATATGTACAAATCGCCCCGAACAGTTGAAAAAAGCCAGACAAAATTAATACATGTAACGTTTGAGACAAAACCTACA
>JBNLCS010000550.1:0-2858 GCA_050303935.1 Bacteroidales bacterium | reverse complement strand
CGACCAGTGTGGAGAGTGTTAATTTAACGAACTAAAATTTTTGAATATATATTTCTTTTTTCAAGGCAAATTTTACTGGCATAGCGTAAGCTACGGCGAAAAAATTTAACGCAGAAAAAAGGAAAATAGGGCAAAAATTAGTTTGGGAAATTAGCAATCAACACACTAGCCAACTGCTATGCCCATATCTTCCAGATATCTTCCGGCACCCCGTTTCTTAATTTGTTTCTCAAGCTGCATAGCTTCAGCCCTGGTTGTAAATTCCTTTTGGTAAACAAAAACCCATGGCAATCCCTTTTTCATATATGCTGTTTTACCATGATTGTGTTCTTCCAAACGTTTTGGCAGGTCTTCTGTCTGGCCAGTGTAGAATTTTTTTAATTTCCGACTATATAAAATATATGTATAACACATTGATTATTAATAAAAAAGGGACTTTTCGCCCCTTTTATAACTGGTGTCGGGGTGATCCGACTCGAACGGACGACCACTTGCACCCCATGCAAGTACGCTAGCCAACTGCGCCACACCCCGATTTTTTTGTGGTAACATCTTTTAAGGACGACCACCTCGCCCTGGCGTGGTACGCTAGCCAACTCCGCCACACCCCGAATATTTTAAACCGCACAAAAGTAGGATAATAAGCAAATAATTGCAAACATTATTACTAATTATTTTGCAGTGTTATTAAGAAATAACAAAATTATTATGAAGGGGCGCCAAATTTTACCCGTTTCATTGACATGGCCTTTATTAGCCAATTAGGTAATGGCTTCAAGGGATTTCTATTTCTTAAATTAATGTTCAAATTTAATTTTTTTAATATGGGTACCTTGTGTGTTTCAACAAACTCGATAAGTGTTCCATCAGGATCTTCCAAGTAGCCCCAATGCCCGTTTGCATCACCCATATCAAATGAATCATTACTTAACACGGTAAACGGGAAGCCAGCATTTTTACACTCATTCACAACCGCTTTCATATTCCTGATATCAAAACAAAGATGTATAAAA
Source organism: Bacteroidales bacterium (assembly GCA_050303935.1). Taxonomy (GTDB): domain Bacteria; phylum Bacteroidota; class Bacteroidia; order Bacteroidales; family JBNLCS01; genus JBNLCS01. Next base: position 1,845 of record JBNLCS010000550.1, on the reverse strand, counting down.
CCAATATCGCCCCAATACCGGTCCTGGAATATTTTATTGGGTTTTCTGTCAAGGCATTGTACCAATTCTATTTCACTATATCCAAAAAGTTCACTAAACCCACCTACACGTTTGTCTTTATGTGAAAGTAATATTCTCCGGAATTTACCATTCCCGTTGGGTAAACTTCCCAGGTCAGCAAAATTTCCGGTTTTATCATAAACCACATGGTTATATTGTAATATTTTACTGTATAATTTTAATGAATGCCCTATATCAGACACGCCTATTATACAGCCGAAGTTACCACCAATATCAAATTTCCGGTCGGTATACCATGAAGAAGATTCTTTTATCTGCAAAATATTTTCCCATGGGTCACGGATGAAAAACTTCTTGCGTCCGTCAGGATCTTGTGAAATATCAGAAATAATTTCAACTTGCTCCCCTTTTAACCTCTTATAGCTTCTATATATGTCTTTCGATTTTATTTTTGCAATATTAATTCCAAGATCACCCAATTGTATATTTTCAACTGGTTTTTTAGGTGTCCTGCCTGTATGTTGCCATAATTCATACCCACTGCCCCCTTGCATATTAATGGCAAGGATTGCACGTTTCTCACGTGGTTTCCCTCCCATGTAAGGCGCCATGTATGTTGCTTCATTTTTATCGTCAAAAATCATGATATCCGACCCTAGTTTGGTCGCATACCATTTAAACGCCCCCTGGGCATTATCAACACCAACACCTATTTGCTGGATGCCGTAAATTAACTTCTCGTTCATACGTATTTGAGTGACTAATCCACTAATTTAACGACAAAAATAAAACTATTGTTCAATTTTTCGAAATTTAAATTTATTACATGAGTGATTTATAAATAGTTTCGAGTTGGACATGCTGCCTGACATGATGTGCAAGCTTATCGTATTGATCATTCTTAAATTGCTGTATATCAAAATCTTTTTCTTCAAATCTTTTTTTCCCTGAAACATGTAAAATATAATTAACCACGGATGTGTTATCAAAAATCCCGTGCATATATGTGCCCCAAACCTTTTCATTTACCATGCAGCCATCTATTTCTTCATTACCCATACGGCATACACCTTTTACATCCCTCTTTAATTCAGTTATTCCCATATGGATCTCGTAGCCATTACACTCTTCATTGTCGTTCATAAAGAAAAACTTGCGTTGTTCTGTAAATTTTTCTTTTTGCAATGTGGTTATTACAGGTAATATACCCAACCCTGGCATTGAAGTTATTTCCCCTTCCACCTGCAACGGGTCCCTGATTTCCATACCCATAATCTGATACCCACCACATATACCGTAAACCTGCTTGTCCGTATCAACATTATGTAAAATTGCTTTCGCTATGCCCTGCTTTCTCAAAAAAACAAGATCTTCAATGGAGTTTTTTGTACCGGGGACAATTGTTATGTCGGCTTTTAGAATCTCATCCGGGTTAGCCGAATAATACAGGTTTACACCCGGGACCCTTTCCAACAAATTAAAATCAGTAAAATTTGACATATGAGGCAACAATACCACAACTACATTTATTTGCCCCTGATCAGCAGACTTATTTTTTAGTTCAAGCATTACAGAATCTTCCTGTTCAATATGAATGTCTCTGAAATAAGGTATTACACCAACCACCGGTTTTCCGGTTAATTTTTCCAATATTTCTATACCATCTTTAAACAAATCAATATCTCCCCTAAATTTATTGACAATAATCCCTTTAATTAAATCGCGCTGTGTTTCGGGCAACAATTGAATACTGCCATACACACTTGCAAAAACACCTCCTTTATCAATATCCGCAATCAGGTACGTAGCTGCATTTACTTCACT
>JBNLCS010000549.1:0-6082 GCA_050303935.1 Bacteroidales bacterium | reverse complement strand
ACCGTAGGTTTCACCTCAGTATTATTAAAATAAATAAGATCCGGGTTCCATTGGGTATGTCCTTCTTTTGCCAATAAAGGGGCATATGATGTCATGGCTACTACATCCCCGTTTCTTTCAATGGAAGTAAGATAAAGTGCTTCTGACAAGGCTGTTTCAATATTATTATGCCTTCCACGAACATGGGCAGCATATTCGCCCAAATAAACCTTTGATTTGCCCCGGTCATACCGATCATAATAATCCTGGTTATAAATAAACCAGCCCGGAGATTGATAGTAATGTTCGTCTACCATCGGTAAATCAAGTTTTTCAGCAATATCCCACCCTTCTTCATAATCTGCCCCCATATAGAAAGGCCCCACCGTACCTATCACAACTATTTCCGGATGTTTCTCTTTTACAGCTTCATATATCATGGTGAAACGCTCTTCAAATACATCGGATATCAAATCTTCATTACCGATACCTAAGTATTTAAGGTTAAAAGGTCCGGGATGACCGGCTTCTGCCCTAACCTTACCCCATTTGGTGTTTTTATCACCATTTGCCCATTCAATTAAATCAAGTACTTCCTGAACATAATCATCCATTTCAACCATAGGAATTCCGCATTGTTGTCCATGTCCACCCGTTGAAGAATTCTGACATGGTACCCCAGCAGGAACTACAGGAACAGGTTCAGCCCCAATATCCTCGCAAAACAGAAAATACTCATAATAGCCCAATCCCGCAGATTGATGGTATCCCCATAAGTTTTTCTGTGGTTTACGGGACTCAAGGGGACCCACTGTGTTTTTCCAGCGGTACATATTATCAAGCCCGTCACCATGAGCAACACAACCACCCGGGAACCTTACAAACCTTGGATGGATGTCAGCAATTGATTGTGCCAGGTCAGCCCGCAAACCATTCTCCCTGCCTTTAAACGTATTTTCTGGAAATAATGAGATCATATCTAAAGCGAGTTTCCCGGTAAATTGAGGAACAATTTCCAAAAAAGCCTTATCATATGTTTTTGTTCCCTTGAGGGAAGCTTTAAACTTCCTCCATTGATTACCATTAATTTTCACAGTGGTTGAAGCCAAAACATCCCCTTCGCTGTCAACCAGTCTAACAAGTACATTTCCTTTTCCCGATAAAGACTTGGCAAACACTGAGAAATTATATTGTTCCCCTTTTTTCACGGGTATACCATCAAAACCTTCATTAACCAAAGCAGCGCCTGTTCTATTAATATTTAACAAAACATAATGTTTATTATTCTCATGTATAGAATTATCTGTTTCTATGCTATAGTCCATTTCATCCCCACTAATCCCCCATGACTTAAAGCTGTCCCATGTACTATCCCCATATCTCCTGTCATTCAATGCATATTCAAAACCACGGTTTTGTACCAGTTCTGCATATAAACCTCCATCGGCAGCGTAATTAATATCTTCAAAAAATATCCCAATCAACATATCGCTTATCTTAATGCTTTTTTCAGGCCGGGCAGTAATTTTAGCATTTAGGGGTACCAATGTCTTAAAACGCTCGGCATCCTGTTCCATATATTCCCCTCTCTGTTGATAGTGGTAAGCCATCCAATCGCTCCAAAAGATTAAACCTTCAATTGTTTTCCACGCAACTTTATGTACAATACCTTTGTAAGATTCCTCACCAATTAAAATGTTCTTTCTGGTATTTAAATGTTCTTTATCAGATATTTTTGTTGTTTCACTAAAACTCTTAAAATCTTTGGTAACTGTTTTATATATTTCTTCTTTCCCATTCAGGTCATCAACCCACGTAATAGTAAAAAGTTCTTTCTCATTGTTGTAATTAATTTCGGGCAACATACAGTTTCCGTCCTTGGTTAACTGCGGGTACGACTGTCTTTTCCAATTATATAAATCATAAGAAGTTGAATGAGCAATAACATTCTTATCATTACCAAGGTTCCATACACAATGCCAAAGTCCATTTTTATCACATGCCAGGTATGGTGTTATAAATTTTTTTTCACTTCCCCAGCTACCAAAATCACTGTATAAAAAGCAAAACTCATTTCCAATTTTATGCCAATTATTGTTATCTATACTCCAGGCAAATTGCAATCCACTTCTACTTCTTGTTTGCTCTCTGGAATATGAAAACAAGAATGCTGAATCGGGTTCATCAGCTTTTAGGGTTAAAGTATTTAAAGCAATAACAAGAAAAGTCAGGGTTAAATATTTGGTAAGCATACATTATAATTTTTTATTTGGGTTGAAAATAACAAATAAATTAAAACTACCATAAATTATAATTTCGTATGTTCTTTATCTTGTTCACATAATATTTAGCCAAAGTTGACGATAAAAAACAGGTGGTTGTAGAATAGTTATTACATTTTAAAAATATTTTATTTAAATTGACCACTAATTGAAACAGCTCAAAAGATCAGTAAATAATTTGAATCTTTTTATCATGTTTTCAGTAATTTAGATCAGAATAAAACAAAAACTCTGGGTTAAAATAAAAATAATACCCATATAACTAATTACAAATTTTTAACTAAAAATTACAATCATGAATACCAAAGCTACAATTTCAAAACGGACTGCAGCATTTCTAACATTTTTACTTATTAATTCTGTTGTATTATTGCACGCAGCTGACAAAACCAACTTCACGGGTACCTGGACGCTAAATAGTGATAAAAGTGAACTGGGTGAACGGGGCCGTGCTGATTTGATGAGAACTGTTAAACAGGAAGAAAATAAACTTACTGTTGAAAGCAAATCTACTGGAAGAGATGGTGAAGAAAGAACAACAACAAGCACGTATACATTGGATGGTAAAGAAAGTGTTAACCCAGGATTTGGTAACTCAGAAAGAAAATCCGTGGTTAAATGGATAGAAGAAGGAAAAAAACTAAGCATCAAGACAACCATGGAATTTAACCGAAATGGTGAAAGCAGGGTATTTGAAACTACAGAAACATGGGAACTGTCGTCTGATGGAAAAACACTTACAGTTATATCATCCAGCCAAAGAGGTGACAGAAAAATGGTTTATGATTTAAAATAATAACCTTACGAATATTGCATAATACAAAAAGCCCGGAATGACTCACGTCCCGGGCTTTTTGTATTAGTAAAACCTTAAACTTTTATAACATAAATATAAACCTTTGTTTTCAAAATTGAATAATTCATTTAAATTTGAAATAAAACAATACAAAATAAACATTATGTAAATTGATTCAACAATGTCTCAAACACAACTGGTGTCAAGTCAATTATCTAACAATGGGTTATAAACCTGACAGCTTCCGAAGGTTCTGTCAACTGCGTTGATCTTGACAAGTTTTAAAGCTTTGCCAGACCACCCTAAACTTGATGCATGACCCGACACCAGGCATTTATCAACTTACCAATAATGATTATTGTATTTACATAGTTCGTTGTCATCCTGAATTAAATTTTAAACATACAATAATAAACTATAAACAGATGAAAATTACACGATCAAACCAGATTAAAATCGCTACATTTCTTTTATTGCTTATTAGTTTCTATTCATGCACAACCCATGAACCTTCAGGTATAGCTTTACCTTCAATTTTAAATAATAATATGGTATTGCAACAAAACTCAACAGTAACTATATGGGGAAAATCAGGACCGTATGTAAAGGTAAAAATTAATGCTGACTGGGGACAAAATGCGAAAACAAAAAGTGATGAAACAGGAAATTGGAAAACAAAAATAAAAACACCGGCTGCAGGTGGTCCTTATCAAATAAGTATATCAAGTGCTGACACAAACATAGTATTAACAAATGTTATGGTTGGTGAGGTATGGCTATGTTCAGGGCAATCGAATATGGAAATGCCTATGGGTGGCTTTTCCCGTTTTGAGCAAATTACCAATGGTCCCGAGGAAATACAAAAAGCAAATTATCCGGAAATAAGAATGTTTACGGTAGAGAAAGGGATGTCAGAAATGCCAGAAGAAAACTGCACTGGAAACTGGGATGTATGCTCTCCTGAAACTGCAGGACGTTTTAGTGCAACTGCCTTTTTCTTCGGAAATAAACTTTCTGAATCATTTAACAGGCAAATTCCCATTGGACTTATTCATTCAAGCTGGGGCGGAACTCCTGTAGAGTCATGGATATCTGGAAAATACCTTGAAAACCATAAAGATTTTAAAGAAACAATAGCAAAAATTAACAAGTCAATACCGGTATATCAGGAATTTCGTGATTGGCTCGATAAACATGAAAAAATTGAAATGCATTCTTTATTGGCCAATTCAGAAAAGCCATATATGGGAATTGATTTTAATACCTTACAATGTGCAGAAGAAAATTACGATGACAATGAATGGGACAGTATTATTTTACCCAAGCTTTGGGAATCCACCCAAATAGGTAATATGGATGGTACAGTTTGGTTCAGGAAGAAAGTTACTATCCCGGGGTCATGGGTGGGAAAGGAACTACAAATAAGCCTGGGCCCTATTGATGACATGGATGTTGTGTATTTTAACGGCACAAAAATAGGCGGATATGAAGAACTTGGTTATTATGCAGCCCCCAGAATATATAACATAGATAAAAACCTCGTAAAAAAAGGTATAAACACAATTGCCATAAGGGTAATTGACAACCAGGGAGGCGGTGGAATATACGGAACCGAAAACAGCATAAAATTATCGGTAAAAGATGGAAATTCAACCAAACCCATTTCCCTGTCAGGCAGTTGGAAATATAGGGTTGCTGCTTATTATACAAATAACACATATTATCTTTTCGATATAAATAAAGATGAATACAATGAGAAACCAAAAATTGAAATGAACCTGAGCCAATATACAGCTTCAATATTGTATAACGCCATGATAGCGCCGCTGGTCCCTTATACTATAAAAGGTGCCATTTGGTACCAGGGTGAAGCTAATGTTGACCGCGCTGCACAATACCTGGAAACATTTCCTTTAATGATTAAAAATTGGAGAGACGATTGGCAGATAGGTGATTTCCCTTTTTATTATGTGCAAATTGCGCCATATAATTATTCGAACGTATCAGGGACCTCGTCTGCAGATATAAGAGATGCCCAACGAAGGACCCTTGACGTAACAGAAAATACAGGAATGGCCGTAACCCTTGATATTGGCAATATTCAGTCTATTCATCCGGGAAATAAAAAAGATGTAGGTACCAGGCTTGCGCTTTGGGCCTTATCAAAAGATTATGGTAAAGACCTTACCTTTTCGGGTCCATTATACAAGTCTTCGGTTATTGAAGAAGATCATATCAGAATAACTTTTAATTATGCTGATCAGGGAATAGTACTGAAAGAGTTACAGGACAACCAATTTGAAATTGCCGGAGAAGATAAAGAATACATAAAAGCTTTAGTAAAAACAGATGGTAATGATATCATTGTTTATCATCCCGATGTTCAAAAACCGGCTTATGCCAGATATGCTTACCATAACGGATCCGAAGCATCATTATTTAATAAAGAAGGTTTACCGGCATCATCTTTTACTACAGAGGAAAGTTTACCCTAATCAAACCGGCAGGGATAAAACTTTAACCAGGAAAAATTGTTTTGTAAGGAACCCATCCAATGTTATTTTTTCTATTGGCCATGGGTTCCCTTAGGTAAATTTACCCCCGGCTTATAACATATTTTCCCGATTAATGGTGGTGAGTTGAATTAGTCCTTGTCAATTAATCTGCTTTGTATTTTTATTTGCTATAACTAATTACCAGTATTAATTGCTTCATAGATTGGAAAACCTTTATATCAGATAATCCTCCTATCTGTTCATATTTTATCTTAGATAATTAAGTTGGGTCTGCAGGCTTAGTTGTCGTGGGTGACTTAATAATTATTTAGCCATGCTTCGTTTTATATTGGAAATATGGACTCAAACCAAATACACATGTATAATATGTTTCATACCTTCTTATTGAGGTGTTTTTTAATATTCATTTATACTATTCTCATATAAATATTAAAAAAACATAGGAAATAGTAAATATGATGAGGTTGTAATTATGTAATTGATGAGCTTTTTTCAAATTTTAATTATTT
>JBNLCS010000548.1:0-4988 GCA_050303935.1 Bacteroidales bacterium | reverse complement strand
TGTTTTCAATTTACCTCATCGCAAAACAATTATCTTCAAAACCCATCTCTTGAAGGGGATCCTGTAAACATTAATGGCATAGATGTGCCATGGGGATGGTATTCTTGCCAGCAGTGGAGCGATCCGGATATTATTGGAAATGGAAATGTTATAGCACCGGTTGATGGGGATGTATATGTTATATTCAGGGCCAGGGCTGATAATTATAATGATGGCGGTGCCCATGATCCCAGTACAACGGAATATATGGTTAATGAACTGGTGAATCCTTTGTTACCAGGCGGTTGTTACAGTTTCTCGGCATATTTGGCCTATACCCCCTCAGTAACTTCCAACACCTGGGAAGAGGATATCACTTCCCATCCGGTTAAACTTGAAATACGGGGAAGTAATGAAATTTGCCCTTCTGATATGCAGGCTATTGAAAGGTATGAATTATTAGCCGTAACGGATACAAAGATTGAAAATACAAGTTTTAAGAAGTACACACTTACATTTAATATTAAAGATTCTACATATAATTATTTATTTGTAAGGGTAGCGTGGGACTTTGAACACTTACCCAAACCCTATAACGGAATTTTGGCCCTTGACCATATGGCCCTTGAATTTATAAAATTTGCGGGTCCTCCGATTGCTGAAGAAGTTTATTACACCAGGATGCCACAAACCCGGTTGAAAGCAAAAGATGGACTTTCCTGGATATGGGAGCCTGCAAATAGTCTATCAGACCCTGCTGTGCAGGAGCCGTATATGTTAAGCTATGATTCATTGTATACTGTTACTGTGATTGATGTGGATGGATGTGCTGTGTTCCAGGAATTTAAGGTGATATACAACTGTGATTCTGTGTATAGAAATGATTATTTCAGGATTACAGATGTATACTATAAATTGGATCAGGAGATGAAACTATATGCCAGTGGTGGCACAGATTACAAATGGGATGAAAACATACCTGGCTTATCGGTATATGATATTCAAAATCCGGTGGTCCTGGATTATTTTGATAGTATTACCGTTTCTATTCACGACTTATCAGAAAAAAACTGCCCTTTTAAGGAAAAATTCAGGGTGGTCGCCAATTGCGATACCTTGTTTGGCAGTGGTACAATAATTCATGTTGACACAATTTCATATGGAGATGAAATTAGGCTGGATCCCGGGGAGGGTATGCTTTTAGGGTTTTGGGAACCGGATGAAGAAATAAGTAATACCGCAGCACTTTCACCCGTGGTCAGCCCCAAAACATCAACTGTTTATTCAGTAAATATCCAAAATAGTTTCAGGGACCTTACGTGTACCCATCTGGAATTGTTTCATATTGTGTTAGAACTGGAAATACCAAATGTTATTACACCGGGCAATAATGATGGTATTAATGATGTTTTCAGGGTACCCGGATTGGCACCCGATGCTTCCATAATAATCTTTGATAAATCAGGGGAAGTACTATTTGAACAGGACCCATATAATGAGCAAAACTGGTGGGATGGGAGTTTACACGGTACAGATAAGTTAGTTAATACCGGAAATTATTGGTATGTAATTAAAGTACCCTCTGAAAACAAGGTTTACAAAGGGTTTATTTTTGTTGTAAGATAATAAATTACATTTTACCTGTTTGTTCTGATTTTAGGTTTCTTCAATCAAAGATCGCCGGGCTTCAACATTGCGAAGAGGCTCAACAATGTAGTAAATATTTTAATTAACAAGACATGTCCCTGCGCAGCCTGAAGTATATTTTATATGTTAAAAACGGGCTACTGGCAAGCCTGGGGTGCTTCCCAAGTGTACAGGCCTGTTCCTGGTACAGCAGGAACGTATTTGTAATTCCTGGACGGTCCCCTGGTAACGCAGGAATACATTATTGACATACAAAATGTACCCCTGCTTCTCCTGAAGTAGGTTTGGGCGTCAGATATGCACTTCAGGCCCGCCTGATGCAAGTATATAGATTACAGATGTTGCTGAGGCGTAGCAGGCATGTATTTTTATTTTCAGAATGGCCTCCTGGCCCGGCAGGCATATATTCCGAATTTCCGGATGCATGGCTGCGTTGCCAGAAACCCGTTTTTGGGCCACAGAACAACTTACCAACCAGGACAACGTACATTTCTTACGTGAAGAATGCCTTCCTGCGCTGCCATTTACGTGTTTTAATCCTGAAAATATATCTCCCGTTAAGTATAATAATTCAGGCTAAATTCATGCCCAAAAACAACTAATCCTTAATTTCAAACGCAACCCCGAGCTTTGCGGCAATATCGCTTAAATCTTTAGCAATGGCAGGGATAACTTGTATGCCTTCTTTTGCTATTTTTTCTTCTTTTTCAAATTCAAGTTCCCCGGGAATTAAAACGCGGTCAACACCTTTAGCCGGTTTGGCACTTTTAAAGGTGTCAATCCATTTGTCCATTTGTTTTTTAAACTGTTCTGCAGGCTGAAAAGAATCAATGCGCATGGCACCGAAAAAATGGCCTGTGCCTTCACCAACTTTTTCGTCCAACACAGGTAAATAAGCCACCGATGGGGGGCAGAAAGGCCCAAAGTTTGCCCCTGATAAAACACATGAAAATATATCAACAATAGTACTCATGCAATATCCTTTATGGCTACCGTGTTCAACATCCCCACCCAACGTGAGCATTGACCCTCCTTGTTTTAATATTGAAGGTTCATCCGTAGGGTTACCATCTTTGTCCTGCACATATCCCAACAATGTTTTTTCTCCCTTCTTTTCTGCAACAGCAAGCTTTCCCCTTGCAATAGGTGTTGTTGCAAAATCGGCCACATAAGGCTTGTGCTTTCCTGCCGGTACTGCTACGGCAATAGGGTTCGTGCCCAGCATTTTACTTACCGATCCTGTGGGGGCTACAAGCGGGTTGGCATTGGTCATAGACATGCCTATCATGTCCTTCTCCAGTGCCATCATGGCGTAATATCCGGCAATACCATAGTGGTTTGACCCCCGCGTTGATACCCATCCGCTGCCTGCTTTTTCTGCTTTCTCCATGGCTACCAGCATTGAATAAGTAGCAGCTATCATACCAATAGCCCCATCGCCATCAACAACTGCCGTACTGGGAGTTTCATGAACAATGCGAAGGTTTGGCTTTGTGTTTATCCGGTTTGCTTCCCACAACTGGTAATAATCTTTAATGCGTATCATACCATGTGAAGCCAGTCCACGCAGCTCAGCAGCAATAAATACATTGGTAACCATTTCGGCATGCTCGTCACTACATCCCATTTTTTTAAAAACATTCTTTGTAAATTCCCTAAGGTATTCTGTTGTATACATATTTATATTTTTTAATTGTTTCTGTTTATGTAACATGTGTTGGCCTGGGCTGTAGCCATTATTAACATATCATTAATGTTAACATGGGCCGGGCGTGTAACAGCGAATAAAATACATTCTGCAATATCTTCTGCATAAAGCGGCGTATAACCTTCATACACGTTATCAGCTTTTTCTTTATCACCTTTGAAACGGACAGTGGAAAATTCAGTATTGACCGGGCCAGGACAAATGGATGATACTTTAATGTTGTGTTTTAGTAAATCAATTCTCATTCCTTTTGTAATGGCATCAACAGCGTGTTTGGTAGCACAATATATATTGCCACTTGCATATACTTCCCTTCCGGCTATGGACCCGATGTTTATAATTTGTCCTTTTTTGTTTTCAACCATACCTGGAACAACTGCTTGTGAAATATATAATAAACCCTTCACATTCGTATCAATCATAGTTTCCCAATCTTCATTAAGGCCTTCATTTATCGGGTTGAGCCCAAGTGCCAAACCTGCATTATTGATCAACACATCTATTGGTTTCCAATCATCATTTAAATTAGAAATGGCATCATCAACTTCTTTTTTGTTCCGAATATCAAAACACAACGTCAAACACTCTGTATGAAAATCTTTATTTAACGTTTCTTTGAGCTTGGTTAAACGGTCTTCACGCCTGCCGGTAACAATAAGCCTGAATGACCCACTTTCTGCCAATTTATAAGCCGTGGCTTCACCAATTCCTGCCGTTGCACCAGTTATAAGGACTGTTTTCATTATACAATACTTTTTTAGTTCTGTGAACCGTACTATTAGTAGTTGACTAAAATATAAAATCTTCTTTACACATACATTAAAAGGGAGCAACGAATTAAAAACAAGTTTTAAAAAAGTATTTTAATAATCTTTTGTTTCGGACATTTTAATTTTGTTTAACTGTTTCTAACAATTAAGGATTCTGGCTGTGCGCAGCACAAAGCCTGAGTCCGAACAAGGGACCTCAATGTAATTTAAATTTTAAGTTGGGAGGCGTTTAAATTTTTTAGTTTCTTTGCCATTTAATCCATCAGCCCGTTTTTATTAAATTCTAAAAGCAAGTGGATTAAATGGAGAAATGACGTAGATGTAAAATATGAGAAATGTAAAGCCATATAATAAGGAAGAAGGGAAAAAGGACCAGGTTGAAAAAATGTTTGATTCAATTGCCGGTAAATACGATTTTTTAAATCATTTTTTGTCATTTGGAATTGATAAATTATGGCGTAAGAGGCTTATTCGGTTATTAAAGCGATATCCTCATGATAAAATCCTTGATATTGCTACTGGTACTGGTGATTTGGCTATAGCAGCTTCAAGATTAAATGTGAAACAAATTCATGGTATAGATCTGTCTGAGAATATGCTCTCTTTTGGCAGGGAGAAAATTAAAAAGTTGAACCTGGAAAACAAAATTCAATTAGAAAAGGGGGATGCCGAGGATATTTCTTATCCTGATAATACCTTCGATGTTGCCATGGTGGCTTTTGGCGTACGAAATTTTGAAAACCTGGAACTTGGCCTGTCGGAGATTAAGAGGGTCTTAAAACCCGGGGGGAGTTTGCTGATCCTTGAGTTTTCAAAACCAAGAGTGTTTCCTGTAAAGCAGTTGTACAATTTATATAGTAATACGTTGATGCCTTTAGCAGGAA
>JBNLCS010000547.1:0-8200 GCA_050303935.1 Bacteroidales bacterium | reverse complement strand
ACAAGTTTCATATTGTCAAAATTATAAAATATATAATTAAACATTCAAATTTTATACCATAATGTGATTTACATTTGGTAATACGCAGGATTTAAATAAACGTTTAAATACTTTTGATGAAATTACTATAAGATTATACATTTGTGTGTTTTATTTGTATCAATTTATATATACATATGTTAAAAAACTATTTCGTTTCTCTTTTTATCTGGGTATGGGCACTATTTATGCAGTTCGTTATGTTCCCAATCGCACTTTTAATATGGATACTTACCGTGCTATTTGACAAAAAACTTGTTATTCTTCATCAGTTCTCTTGCTTTTGGGCTTCGCAGCATATTTGGGTTAATCCTTACTGGCAATTGGATATGAAGGGAAGAAAAAATATAAAGTGGGGGAAAGAATATGTTTTGGTTTCAAATCACCAGTCAATGCTTGATATATTGGTTTTATATAACCTCTTTCGTCATTTTAAATGGGTATCTAAGTTGGAAAACTTTAAAATCCCGATGGCAGGATGGAACATGAGTTTAAACAAATATATTAAACTGCGCAGGGGCGACCGTAAAAGTATTGTACAAATGGTAAGGGACAGTATTGATGCTTTGGAAAACGGAAATTCAATACTTGTTTTTCCGGAAGGGACACGTTCAAAAACAGGAGACCTGCAATCTTTTAAAGATGGCGCCTTTGCTATTGCTCATAAGGCTAAAAAACCAATTTTACCAATAGTATTAGACGGAACGGCCAGGGCTTTGCCCAAAAAAGGTGTAATCCTGCAAGGCAAACAAAAGTTAACTGTTCGCATTTTTGAAGAAATACCTTATGAAAAGTTTAAAGGACTTTCTATTAAAGAAACATCAGAACTAGTCAGGAATTTTATATCCACAGAACTTAAAAAGATAAGAAATATTTAATTGTGGATTTAGCTTTAAAAAAAGCAAGAAAAAAGCTGGGATATTTAAATGACCAGGAAGGTATTATGCACAGGTATATTAATGAAGAAGGTGCCTGGGGCACTCATTTATTGAATACCAAGAATTTTATTTTAGAATGTATTGAGAAACAACCATGTACTAAAATTGCAATATTGGGTAGCGGATGGTTGTTAGACGTTCCACTGGATTATTTTATTCGAAAAAACAAACGAATTTACCTGTTTGATATTTATCACCCAAAGCAGGTTCAGTTTAAAGTGAAAAATTTGAAAAACGTTTTTTTAATTGAGAGGGACCTAACAGGAGGAATGGTTAAACAAGCTTTTCTGAACAGAAAGAAGATAATACATGAGGGGAGCATTTGGTTAAATAAACTTAAATGTGTAGATGATTTTTCATTTAATGAATTTGATTTTGTTATTTCACTTAATATTCTTAATCAAGTTGATATTATTATTTGTGATTATTTAATTTCTCAACTGGGTATAAAAGAAAAAGAATTGGTCCGTTTTAGGACAATACTTCAGGATTTTCATTTGTCTTGTTTGCCAACCAATAAATCTTGCCTGATTAGTGATGTTGAAGAATGGCAAACAGATGAAGTTGGTACTATTAAAATAAAAAAAGACCTGATTTATACCGATATGGGTAAATTGAATATTAAAAAGACATGGATATGGGATTTTGACAATCAATTTACTTATAATCCGGATTGTAAAACAAAATTTAAAGTTATAGCAGCTATCAAATGACAAAAAATGTATTACAAGTTTACACCAATAATATAAACAGGTTCACCAAATTAACAAATTCATTAAAAAAGAAGAATAATCGCTATATCTTTCAACGATTGTTGTTTTTCGGTATTTCGGTTTTATTCCTGGTATTAATGATAAAGAATGGGTTTTCCCTGGCTTTTTTAATTACCATTATAGCCAGCTTTATGGCTTTCCTGTTAGTTGTAAGGTTGAGTATAAAAAACAATGAAAAGATACGTTTTTATAATCGGTTAATAAAAATTAACCAAGATGAGACAAAGGCCTTAAATCATGATTTCTCTTCGTTTGAAACCGGAGATACATATATTGACCCGCAACACCAATTTTCTTATGACCTGGATTTATTTGGAGAAGGCAGCATTTTCCAACAATTAAACAGATGCAGTTCAGAAACGGGTAGTCAAGAACTGGCAAATTGGTTAAATAACCCGTTACAAGATAAAAAGGATATTATGCAAAGACAAAAGGCCGTTCTTGATCTTGCAGAAATGGTTGATTTCAGACAGGAATTTATTGCATTGCTTCCTGAAAATATTGATACTGAAAAGAAAAGAAAGCAAATAATAAATTGGGCGAATGAAGTTATCTCAGAAAAAAATTTCCATTTTTTTAAATATATTTCTACTTCATTTTCAATTATATCTTCTGTTTTACTGATATTGGTTTTTATTGGCTTAATTCCAGCTTCGTTCATTTTTTTAATGTTGGTTGTTAACGCTTCGCTCATTTTTTCCAAAATAAAACTGGTTAATAAAGAACATGGGCAAATAAGCAGACAATTTGAGACCATTTCAAATTTTGCCGGTCAAATTAAACATTTGGAAGAAATAAAATTTGAAGCTGATGCTTTAATTGGGTTACAAAAAAAAATCCTGGGTGATGATATGTCAGGAAGTAAATCGCTGAAACAACTAGCAGCAATTATTTCTTCATTTGATTATAGGTTAAACTTTATTGTAAGTATTGTGTTAAATGGGTTCTTTTTTTGGGACTTTTTTTGTATGGTACGTTTATATAAATGGAAAACAGTGCACGCAAAACAATTGAAACAATGGTTTGAAACGCTTGATGAATTTGATGCTTTTCAAAGTATTGCCAATTTTAGGTTTAATAACCCCGGGTATACGTTTGCTGATTTTCTTGAAAATGATACTGTTATTTCAGCAACACAACTAGGACATCCTCAAATTAATCCTGCAAAAAGGGTTTGCAACGATTTAAAGATTGAACATAAGGGGACGTTTTTAATAATAACAGGCCCTAATATGGCAGGAAAAAGTACTTTTTTGCGTACAGTAGGCGAAGCCATTGTATTATCACAATGCGGGGCACCCGTATGTGCTGAAAAAATTGACATGATACCGGTTACATTGTTTTCAAGTATGCGCACTTCTGATTCACTTCATAAAAATGAATCTTATTTTTATGCTGAGTTAAAAAGGCTTCAATATATTAATAAAAGTATCGAAAATCATAACAACGTATTTATAATATTAGATGAAATTCTGAAAGGGACCAATTCAATTGACAAAGCAAATGGATCCAATGCATTTTTGAAAAATATTGTTAACAAAGGGGCAACCGGTATTGTGGCCACCCATGACCTGAGTCTTGGCGAGTTAGAAAATGAGGAAACTGGGTGCATTTTTAATTATTGTTTCGAGGCTGATACGGAAGATGACCTGTTATCTTTTAATTATAGTTTAAAGAGAGGTGTCACTACAAAAATGAACGCAACAGCATTGATGAAAAAAATGAAAATTATTTAAACATCCGTTTCTTCTTCATCAGGAATTCCCCCTCCTTTATCGGTCCCATACCTGTCAGAAATAAAACCTATTATTTCATTGGCACTGGTTTCAATAGGTTTGTTGGTGACATTTATCTTGGTAAATTTTCCTCTTTCGAAAATAAGGTTGGCATATTGCAATTCAGTCCTCACCAACATTTGGTCAATGTATGCATCGTTACGTCCCTTCGACATATATGCTAATCGTTTGTGACGTTGGGAAATAAGGTGGTTAATACTTATGGACAGGCCAAATACGCGTCCGGGATCAACTTCAAACAATTCTTTGGGTGGCTCAATACCTTTCACCAGGGGTACATTGGCTACTTTCCAGCCAAACATCGACATGTACACACTTAAAGGGGTTTTTCCGCTACGTGAAACACCTGTTAAGATAATCTCTGCATTATGTATCCTTTCCGCATTTAAACCATCATCGTGATTCATTGTAAACTCAATGGCCTCAATACGATCAAAATATTGGGCATTGATCCTTCGATATAAACCCGGGACATTCACTGATTTTAAACCAAGTTCGTCCTCTAAGAAATTGGCAATAGGGCCCATAAAATCAATTTCTTTAACTTGATGCCTTTTACATGAATCAATCAATGTTTCACGTAAATTCCGGTTTACCATTGTATGGGTCAATACCCCACCTGCTTTTTTTACCCGCATTACTACCTCTTCAATTTTTTCTTTGCTCTGAACGTTCGGAATCACATTAACCGGTAGTTTGTGATCGGGATATTGTATTAAAAGAGAATGTAGCATTGTATGACCAGCAACACCTTTACCCCCGGAAACAACAAAAATGGGTATGATTTTGTGTGATTTTTTATTTGTCATTGTACTAGAATATTTATTTAAAAGGTGAATAAGTATTCTTTACAATGTAATGAATTTCTAAAAATATATTTACTATTTTAGGTTCTTAATCATTTATTAATAAAACAAATGTCCAGGATTTTTATTTTTCTTTTCAGTTGTGTTTTGTATTTACACGTTACAGTAAACGCAAAAAGCCTGAATATTACCTTTGAAATTCATGGATTAAATGATACAATGGTAGTATTGGGCCATCATTTTTCAGGGTCGCTTTTACCTGACGACACTGCTTTTACTAACTCAAAAGGAAGAGGGCATTTTTTTATAAAAGATCCGTTACCTCAGGGGATGTATTTTTTATATTTTAATGGTTCAAAATTTGATTTTTTGTTGGGTGAAGATCAAATTTTTCAAATTGAGACTGATACTGTAAATTTATTTGAGAACCTTAAATTTAAGGGCTCTCAAATAAATTCAGAAAATATTAGGCTGCAAAAAGAGTTGAGTGTATTAAATAAAAAGGTCAACAAATTTCTTGAAGAAAAGAAACATGCTACAGATGTGAGGAAGGTAGAAATAGATGCCCTTATAAAGTCTCTACATAAAGAATTTGAGAACAAAAAACTTGAATTTCAAGAAAATAATAAAAACAACTTACTTGGATTATATTTAAAAGCATCGGAAGAAATTCCATTACCTGGGCCAACCGGAAATGAAAATGGGGATATTACAGATTCTTCGTTTGTTTATCGGTATTATATCACTCACTTTTTTGACAATATGGACTTTACTGATCCTAGATTACTGCGTTCACCTTTTTACCAGAAAAGAGTAAATCGGTATATTAAGAAAATAGTACCTCAACACCCGGATTCTCTTATTGTTTATACTGACTATTTATTACAACATACCAAGAATGATCCTGATTTGTATAAAAATATGTTAATCAATTTATTTAAATATTTTGGGACCAGTGATATCATGGGCATGGATGGTGTTTTTTTACATATTGCAGAAAATTATTACATACCCGATGCCTACTGGAGTGCCCGGGAATATATTGAAGAACTAAAAGAAAAAGTTGAAAAGCAAAAGGACCTTGTTATTGGGAAAGTTATACCTGATGTTGAATTTATTCAAATACCATCCTCCCATTTCATATCTGCAAAAAATGACAGCAGCTTAAAAAGCAATGTTTTTGTAGGTAACAGGTTTAAACTCCATCAGGTAAACGCTGACTACATTGTAATATACTTTTGGTCTCCTGAGTGCGGCTTTTGTAAAAAAGATGCCCCAAAATTACACGAAACAGTTGAAGAGCTTAAATCATTAAATACAGTATTTATTTCGGTAAATTTATTAATTGGTGAAGAGGGTAAAGTTGAATGGATTGATTTTATTAATAAAAACCAACTCTATGATTGGGTGAATGCCTGGAACCCGTTTAGCAATGATTTCAGGCAAAAGCTGAATATTGACAGAACAAATCAGCTTTTTATAATAGATAAAAATAAAAAGATAATAGCCAAGGGAAGTTTGAAGTATGATCAGGTTTTGGGTATTATAAATGCCTATTCCAAATAAAAATCACTCATATCTCAATGCCTCAACAGGATTCCTACGTGCTGCATTCCAGCTTTGAAATCCTACTGTCACCAATGCTGAAAACAACACAAGCATTCCGGCCAGTATATATATCCACCAACTCATTTCTGTTTGATACGAATATGATTGAAACAATCGTTGTACAAAAAAGTAAGATATTGGCAATATTAAAACAAATGCAATGATTACATATTTTACAAATTCAGTTAAAAGCAATGAAATTAACTGACTAATTTTTGCGCCATTTACTTTCCGTACACCAATTTCTTTGGTTTTCTGTTCTGTAGAATAAATTGTTAATCCAAATAATCCAATACAGGATATTAAGATGGCCAGGGTAGCAAAAGTGCTCATTAAACGGTTCATACGTGCATCCGATTGATACATGTCCTGATACATGTCATCCACAAATTTATAATCAAAAGGAATATCGGGAACAGTTTCCTGCCAGGTATCCCGGATACTTTTAAGCTGACTAACAATTGTATTTTTCCCTGCGGTTTCGATTACTGAATTTAATTTAATGAAAACGGAATTGTATTGTTCATCAGTAATAGCCAAAATTCTAGGATCGATCTCCCGTGCCAGTGATCTAAAATGAGCATCTTTCATTATACCTATAATGGTACCACTTTGACCATTAAACTGAAATGGCATACCAATCGGGTCTTTAAGGTTAAAAATTTCAACCGATGCTTCATTGATTATAAATGATCTGTTTTGATCAGCCGGATAATCTTTTGAGAAAGTTCTTCCTTCAATAATTGGTATCTCAAGCGTTTCAATATATTCAAAATCAACATATTGAAAGGTTAACAACAAATCCAAATCAGGATCTTTCCCCGGAAAATTATAGAAGTACGTATTTGGGTTTCTGTTAAACCCCCACCAGCTTGCTGAAGATACGTTTTTAACATGAGGATTCTTCAATAACCGGTTTTTTAAATGAATATATTGATCAGGGTCATTAATGGGAACATAAACAACATGTTCTTTTTCAAAACCCAAATCTTTATTTTGCATAAATTTAATCTGTTTAATACTGAATAATGTACTGATTATTAAAAACAAAGCAACTGCAAACTGGAAAACCACCAAAAACAAACGTGCATTGTTTTTTCCATTCATTTTTACTAATCCACCTTTTAAAACTTTTGCCGGCTTAAACGATGATAAATAAATGGCAGGATATGAACCGGCTATTAAACTTGTAATAAATGTAATTGCAAGAAATAATGCTATATTCACACTACTAAATAGTTTCAGTTCCATGTTTTCATCCACCAATTGATTGAAGAAAGGCCAAATACCTTTTACAAGAAAAAATGCAATTAGCCCTCCTGAAAAAGATATCAAAAATGATTCGATGTAAAATTGATGAATAATCGTTTTTCTTTTTGCCCCTATAGATTTCCTTATCCCAACATCTTTAGATCTTTTCGTGAAAAGTGCAGTGGATAAGTTCATGAAATTTATACAAGCAACAACCAAAATTATCAGTGCAATAAAAGAAATTATATAAATATATTCCAATGGTCCCATTGAAATCCTATTCTTCCACGGAGGCCTGAAGATCATGTCTTTAAAAGGGTGAATAACGGCCTTTGTACCTTCTTCCACATCAGTGTTTCCCTCATATAATGTTGCCGCCTTTGCAAAAAAAGATTTTTCATCAACATTCTCTTTTAATGTAAGGTAACTGTACAAATAATAATAGGACCAATTGTTATCAATTCCAGGGTCTTTATTCAGTATACCAAGAAACTCAAAGGGTAAAAGAATTTCAAAATCAAATGTTGAGTTTGACGGGTAATCATCGACGATACCGGCAACCGTCATTTCTAAGTTATTTAAATTGATTATCTGACCAACAGCATCCATGCCGGGGAAATATTTATCTGCCTTTTCTTGTGTTAAAATTACTGAGTAAGGATTTTTAAAGAAAGATTGAATACTTCCTCTTTTAAGGGGGAATGTAAAAATATCGAAAAATGATGAGTCAACCATCATGATACCATTTTCATAAAATAATCGATCTTCATGTTTAAGAACTACCTCATTTAGCACATTTACCCTTGAAATTTTGTTGATTTCGGGATATCTTTTTCGCATTTCGGGAGCTACTGCCGCTTGAATATTACTCTGAATCCAGGGTTCATTCCCCCAATGCACTTCTGCACATACCTGGTAAATATCTTCATATTTCTGATGAAACTTATCGCTGTTTAAACGATATCGTACCCAGGTAAAAATACATATTC
>JBNLCS010000546.1:0-6896 GCA_050303935.1 Bacteroidales bacterium | reverse complement strand
CGGTGGCAAATTAATTATTAAAAACCGGGGGGTGGTACTATTGTCCGGTTTGGATAATTTAATCATTGAAAATGGGGCCGGGTTAGAAGTTTACGATAATACATCAATACAGACATTTTAGGGAGATACCCATTGAAATAGTATAGAAGTGTCAAAGTGTGCTACAATTATGTGATTGCAGGCCCGGGCAACATGAATATTTCATCGCAGGTAATTTTTGCGCACCAGGCTGGTATTACAGTGAAAAACGGTGGGGTCCTAAATGTAACCGGTACCCTGATCAATGCAAAAATTAGTGTGGAAAGCGGGGGGAAATTAATTTTAAACAACAACGGCAGAATTATTTTAAACGATGCCGACGAGCTTGTAATTGCAACAGGCGGGTTGTTTGAGCAGGGTGAAGGGCAGGTTATTAGTAAAGATACATTTAAATAATTTACAAAACCCATGTTTATGAAAAAGATGAAAATTTTATTATTGTTTACTTTGATATTTTTAATTAAAGTTAAAGCATACATACCAACGCTTGGTAACTCAAATGAATGGTATGTTATTGTTGTTGCAGAGGTAATCTATTCAATAACTTATTCGATTGATGAAAGCGAGACAATCGGTAATGTAGAATATAAAAAGTTAATATATAATAATTCTTCTACTTGTCTCTATGTAAGGGAGGATAGCCTTCAAAACAAAATTTATGTGCTTCCTGAAAAGAACAAGGAAGAATTGGTTTTGTACGATTTTTCTTTAGAAAAAAATGATGAAATTGAATTATATGGATATCCCTTTTATAGAGGTTCCGAAATAAATTCTTTTGGAACATATACTGTAGAAAAAACAGATTCAATTGAAATAGATGGAAGTCAAAGAAAAAGACTGGTATTATTTAAAAATGATAATACAAACATAAAAGATGTTTGGATTGAAAGCATTGGAAGTACAAATAATTTTTTGTCTCCGGGCAAGGAAATATATGCGCCGGGTATAGAAGGGTTGCGGTGCTTTTATAAAGATGATCAAAAATTATATACTTTCTTTTTTGATGAAAATGATCAGAACTGTGATTATGTTAGTTCGGTTGGATCCTTAAATATTTTGCACAGATGTAAGGTATACCCCAACCCATTTACCAATTCAGTAACCATAGAAACCCAGGTAAGCGGTGATTTTAAAGTTATGGTTATAAACTCGTTGGGGCAGGTGGTGTACAGCAACCGTTTTGAGGATACAACCCTGCTGCAGCCCGATCTTTCCCACCTTAAAAAAGGCATTTACCAACTGGTAATTTTAAATGGTAAAAAGGTATATACAAAAAGAATTGTGAAGAATGAGTGATGTAAAAAGCTTTTGTAGCGTATCTTAACATCATTAGAGAATACAAAATTTTAAATAATACCAATGGAACGTTGGTAATTTCCAACAAGGTCATTTTTGCAAACGGGGCATCAATTACTGTTAAATATGGTGGCGTACTCATTATTACTGACGCCTCACTAGCGGTACTGTACACTGACAGGGCATAGCAGATGTTAAACCTGACAGTGTGCGAAGCTTTCCGAAAATTCGGAACAGGCTCTGTCAGCGTTTATTTTGCTTAATGACATTGTGCCCGTGCTAACAAGAGTGAACAGGGCCATGCTTTAAGTGGTGTAAGCTCATAAGCTTGAAAAGCAAATAAACATTGCTCGTGTGATGGGAAAAACGTTTAGGACAGTTCTGATATAATTGATTTATTACAAAAGGTAAGTACATCTTTTTGTTTAATAATCAACAAAAACAACGTATGTTATAGCATACTAAAAAGAAATTTCTATATTTATAATAAGAACAAAAAGATCGGTATGTAAAAAAAAATGGTAAAGCTTTTTGTTTCAGAAATATATGTTTACTAATGAATGTTTTTGGCAAGCGATTTTTAATTACTGCCAACATTAAATTAAAAAATTGATGAAATGAGAACAAAAATTTGTTTGACTGTAACAATGCTATTAGCAGGATTATTTTCTGGCACATATGCTAAAAATTTTTCCCTCCAATCACCCAACAAAAAAGTTCAGTTAGAAATTATAAACAAAGGTAATGTTAGTTCCATATCAGCATCCTATAATGGAAAAAAGCTGATTAAACAATCTGTGTTTGGTTTGCATGTAAATACTTTCGATTTTACAAAGGATGTTACGTATACGGTCATTTCTCAAAACAAGGTTGATGAAACCTGGAACACGATAAATGGTAAAGAACGTACCGTACGTAATTATTACAACGAATATATAATACAAGTTAGCAAGGTTGATAATCCAAAACAGTTTCATGAAATTGTTTTCAGGTTGTATGATGATGGCTTTGCCTATCGGTATAATTTCCCTGCCAGTGCAGTAACCGGGAAAATGTTAATAGAAAGCGAATTAACAGAATTTGCATTTGCCAGTGATTTTACCTATTGGGCGTATAATGAAGAACGCCACAATTTGGGGCCTATACAACGATCTGAAAAAAATATTGAAAATGTCAGGATTCCCATTGTAATGAAGTTTACCAATTGTTTCGTGTCTATTCATGAAGCTGAGATAGTGAACTTTGCCCCGTTTACGCTCAATGCCTCGTCTTCTAGTCAAACAATCGGCTTTAATACTTCTTTTTCTGAACGTGAAGAACCGTTTAAAACATCATGGAGGGCCATTATGCTGGGAGAAAAAGTGGGTGACCTGGTTGAATCAAATTTATTGGTGAATTTAAATGAACCCTGCCAGATTGAAGACCCCTCATGGATCAAACCGGGAAAATCATTGTGGGATTGGCGTGTTTGGGGATATAAAGCAGCGGATGGTTTTGTATACGGGTTGAATACCGAATCGCACATGAGAATGATTGATTTTGCTTCAAGAAATAATATTCAGTATTTATTGATTGATGCCGACTGGTACGGCCCCGAATTTAGCAATTCTTCAGATCCTACATCATCTAAAGAAGGGATTGATATTGAACGTTGTATGAAGTATGCAAAAACAAAAAACGTGGGTGTTATTCTCTATTTGAACGATGTAGGTGCCAAAACATTTGGTTTGGAAAGGGTGTTAAAGCAATTTTCGGATTGGGGCGCATCAGGGGTGAAATATGGTTTTATGCAGGGTTCTCAGGAAGAAAAAGTAAAGCAAACAAGGAAAGTTATTGAATTATGTGCAAAATATAAACTTATGGTAGACTTTCATGATGGCCCTATTCCACCAAGTGGTGACAGGAGGACCTGGCCCAACATGGTTACCAAAGAGTTCGGCCACGCACAGGCTGATGCACTGCGTTCCCACTTTCCTGAAACTTCAGTAAACCAGGTGATGATAAATATGATAGCCGGGCCATTGGATTTAACCAACGGTTGGTTTGATTTGAACAATGCATACAAAGAGAAAAGGCCAAAAGTGTTTCAGGAGCTGCCGGGGACCGTTGTAGCAGAAGTAGCCAAGCTTATAACCATTTACACAGGGTTAATGGTTTTACCCGATAGTCCGGAAGAATACCTGGAAAAAGATGATTTATTTGACTGTATCCGTAAAATGCCCCCGCAATTTGATGGTTTAAAAGTGCTTGATGCTGAATTGGATGAATACGTGTGTGTTGCACGAAAATCTGGCAGCAATTGGTTTATTGGTTCATTAACCAACAGGGACCCGCGCACGATCAATATTGATCTAAGCTTTTTACCAAAAGAAAAGCAATACAGGGCAACATTATACGAGGATGCTGAAGATTCACATTTTCAAGATAATAAAGAATCATATCACATACGCACCCTGGATGTGGATTCAGCCACTAAATTATCAGTGAAACTGGCCCCGGGGGGCGGGCATGCTATTTTTCTGGAAGATATTTCAAATGTTAAGTAGTCTCTGCAAGGAAACGTCAATTTCATCGTTATGCTTGTCAGAAAAATGCTCGATTACCCAAAGTAAACTCCGCTTTTTCTGAGTTATGAGCTTTTCACGGCTCATGAGCTCACTCCGTTCGGTTCGCAAGCCTCGAACTTGACGTTTTCTTATCAGAGACGGGAGGGGGGCTTGCCGACACTAAGTAACACCTGATTTCCGCAAAGGTTTTATATATTTCACGGAAAACATTTGCTATTGTACACGGAAACAGTCACCATCATATAATTTTGTGCCGGCCCGGTTGGTGAAAAAGAATTCAACTTTATAATGAAAGAACTTGATTTTTTAAATTCTCATTCAAACAAAAAATCAAGTTCTTTCAGCAAATCTGTATGGAATCAGGTTTGATTTGTTAACAACCTGAAAGCAGTTGGTTATTGACAAAGAAGATAAACCTTACTTCCATCGGCATACATATTCTTAATAATTATTAACAATGATCTTTACTTGCTGAATACATTTATCATTACTGATTTTCACAAAATAAAGTCCATTCGAGAGGTTAAGCGGTATGTGTAAACGGGTTTCCCCGTTTGATGTTTTACGTAACACTGTTTTCCCCATGGCATCAATAATTTCGATTTTATTATGCTTAAAATCACCGGAATTTATTACCAGTTCATTGGAAACCGGATTGGGGTATATTTTTATATCATCATTAACAAACGTACCAATCCCTGTTGTTTCCGGAAGTTTAATATCTATATAATTAATATTAAAGCCACCTGTGCTGGCAAGCAACTTTAAATAATGCTTCCCTGGTTCTATGGTAATGTTTTTATCAACTGATTGCCAGGATTGCCAATTTCCCGTGTTTGGGATACTTACAATACCTATTCTTTTATCATCAAGATAATAATAAATTCTCCCCTCGTCTGAAGTTGAAGCAATCCTGAAAGATATTTTAAATTTTGTATCGGTGGTGTTGTTTTCTATGGCATATTCCATCCAATCGCCATCATCTATCCAACCAACATTTAAACCACCACCTGCATCACTGGTGTTTTCAGTTTGTATTCCCGATTGCAAATAATAGTCTTCTGCTTCAATTTTTCCGGGTATGTTATACCAGACAGGCTGTTTTAGAAGGTTGTCAACTATAAAATCACTGAAACTTTCCAGGGGGCCCATGTTAACCGATGTTATATTTCCTGGTGTATAACTAACCATCAGGGTATCGCCATAACGCACGCTTTTGTCAAGGGTGAACCGAATGGTATTGTCCGAAACTGCAAACTCTTCAGCCGAAACAGTGTTCCCGTTTACTTTCAGTGTGAAGCTTTCAGATTGCCCAACAGCTATTTCAAGTGCCTTAGAACAATCCAAAACTAACGTGTACCCGTCTGCTTCGACCCTGCCGGAATCTACTTGCACAGGTATACCTGTTGCGTTGTTTAAAACAAGTAAACTATCAAAATTATTTAATACACCACTATCTGTCGACATGATGTTGTTGCCTGAATAGGAAAGTGAAAGTCCGTACTCTTTGTATACCTTCCCTGAAAGGGGAAACGCGAGATAATTGGAATCGTTGTTAAACAAAGAAACATCAAGGATTTGAAAATCCAAATCTTCCGTGTATTCTATGTATAAAGCCAGAGTGCTTAAATCGGAAGGGATCAGCATTTTTTTGTTAAACCTTGCCAAAATGGTATCGCCGGCTTCATTGGTTGTAAGTTCAATTATTCTTGGTGAAGCCCCTTTAAGTAGGTTGTTCACGATAAACCCTGTAAAATCGGCAAGATTTTTTTCGTATATTGAAACAACATTGCCACCGGCATATGATAAAACAACATGATTGCTGTTTAAAACACTGTCATTTAAACATATTACCAGTTGATTTGTATCACCTAAAACAACACTGTCAATACTTACCACCTGGCTGTCAATTTTCACAGTGAAACCATCGAAATAAACTGAATCCGAGATGGGATGATTAAGCATTACCTGTATCTGTTTTGGATTGCTATCGGTTACCATTGCAAATTCGAATTCAGGGGTACCGTCATCGGGGCCATATTTGGTATACGACGGGAGCCATTTGAAATAGGACTGTGTGCCTTCAAGCGTTCCGAGAGGGCAATCAGCCGGTTCGTTGGTTCTAAGGTCGGCTAAGTGATCTCCAATAAAACCAACCAGATAAGATACATTACCCTGGTTATCCATAGCTTTTTTTATGGCGTTACCAAAGCCGGCTGTTGTTCCATCAAACAGGTCATCATATCCTCCCGGGTCATTAGGGAACCAATACATTTCAGTTATAAGCATAGGCCACAGGTCGGCAGCAGGTTTGTAGTTCGAGTTCCATAGGTTTTGTACGGAAGTTACATTGTCATGTACACTTCCATATGCCGGGTAATAATGGGCTGCAACACCAATATTCGATCCGGTGAAAGGATATTGTGCCCATCCGTGGGGCTCACCCTGCCAACCCAGGCATGGCACCCAGATAACATTATTCGCACCCGTGTTCCGGATATCATCTATGATGGGCTGGATCCAGTTACTGAAAGCCTGAAAATAAATGCCGCTTCCACTTCCCCATTGACCGTTTCCCGGGGAGGATTCGATCTGTACCGGTTCGTTCATTAGCTCGAACATGATGTTGTCCGCATTCTTTACGCCCGGGGCGTTGGCAATGGTGCTCCATAAGGTACGCAGGCGTGCTTGTTCTTCTATACCTGCATTGTGGGAGCCGTTATCAGGCGTGTTTATTGGGCCCGTAGCACAAAGCACCAGGTAAAGGCCACGTGACTTCAGGTGGTTGGCGTAAGGGACTACAAAATTATTGATCCAGCCGTTGAACTGATCGGTATTGACCAGCCCGTTTTGTGCTGTCCAGCCTCCGTAGAAATCACAATTTACACGTACAAAACTGGAATACCATCCGTGGTTTTGTCCATATTTCGGGGCGGTGTCACTCATTACAGTCGCCTCATCTTTCAAAAAGTTCAACATGCCGGCAATATTGTC
>JBNLCS010000545.1:0-2291 GCA_050303935.1 Bacteroidales bacterium | reverse complement strand
CAGAAATATCTTTAGGTTGTATTACTTTAGCCAATTTTTGAGTAAACCATAATGAATCTGGGATATTTTCTGCCCCGGTTTCAGTAAACGCTGCCGGTTTGCCTTTTTTTTGAGCTACATTGATCATAACACGTATTGTTTTTTGTGCATTTTCAACCCAATTTATGGTGCCGGGCCATTCATAGGTGTCCACTCCCAATATATCTACATACTCATCTCCCGGGTACCAGGTAAGGTAATCTTCGGTGGTGTAATAATCGCCATTAGGGGAATAACATGATACCATATTGTCCAAACCCTTTTTGTTTCTCAAATATTCAATTGTAAACCGAAAAAGGATTTTATATTCATCGGCCCCTGTATGCTTGGTACCCCACCAGAACCATGCGCCGCCCATTTCGTGCCATGGCCTGAAAATAAAAGGAATAGCATTTCCATCCGTATCTTTTAGTTTGAGAAAAAGGTTTGCTAAACGGTCTAATTGCATAATAAACTCTTCATGAAGGGCCCCTCCGGGTATAATATGTTTAACAACGGCAGTGTCTGTGCCCCATGAATTTTTTTGGTCAACCAGTGAATAGGGGTGCCAGCTAAAGGTGTTGATCCCTCCCATTTCATGGCCTTTTATGGCCATTCTGGTAATTAGTTCAAAAGGTACACTGTCCAGGTTTTTTTTATCACCTCTTTCCAGTCCTCCCAATTCCCAACCAAAAACGGCAGGATAATCTCCGGATACCCTTTTAACATCTGATTCACCCTCGATATATTTCCAGCGTTTACCATAAGCCAGGTCATCCTGATGCCCGAATAAAACAGCTTTTTTGGATACGTCATTTAGGGTATTGATCAAATCACGTGCTACTTGTTGATCATCTTTTTTATTTGTATTACATGCTAGTATCAGGATAGCAAGTAATAGGACAGATATGTATTTATTATGTTTCATAGTTAAGATTTATTATTATTATTTCAAATCTGGCATTTCATCTCGTGAAATGACATAGGTTTGAGACATGGCATTTATCCACCAATCCGCATTTGCATGCTTATGGTTTGTACTGGAAAAGTCATTGTCGTTAACGTTATTGGTCCTTTCAAAATCATACCAAGGCATAAAATAAGACCAGGCCGCGCCTGCTTCCCACTGGCTGGAATATTCTGCACAATTACCTAGTTCACTTAAAGTTACCATCTTATTGGGGTATTTTAACTGAATTTGTAAAAACTCATTCGCAATGGATACGGCATCTCTATTATTATAAATATCGCGGCCAATGATATCAACATACTCATCACCGGGGTAGAAATCATCATCTTTGGTCTGTGTTGTCCATATCCAGATAAGGTTATTCAGCCCTTTTGATTCAAAGTAATCAAACATGAACTTCCATAAATCACGATATGCGGTGGCGCCGCTTGCACCCCACCAAAACCATGCAGTCCCTCCTTCATATTCATAAATATTTCCGGAACCTTCATGCAATGGCCTCCATATTACGGGAATATTTTTTTCTTGCAAGAGTTTTAAATATCCACTTATTTTTTCAAGGTCGGCTTTTGCAAAAGTATTTTCCCACGTGCCTTCAATAATTACATTTGAAGCTTTGAAGCTGGTATTCTCTGTTTTGAAACTATAATTTGAAGACCCTTCACTTTTAGGTACATTCCAATGCCATGATGCGCTAAGTATTCCATTGTTGTCCCACCAATCCTCAATAAAACTAATGTCGGAATAATCAATCCAGTTTGCTGGTGAATTGGGGAGGTGTAAATAATCAAATGTAACCATGGCCGGGTATTTCCCGGTATGCTGCTTTACCCAATTAGCCTCATTTATATTCCAGTTTACATTTGCCATACTTGCAGATACTGATTTGTTGCCATAGTTGTTCCTTAGAAAATTGTAAAGGGCCATTGCTTGTTTTGAAGGGGACTGAACGGACAGGGCGGTTTTGATTTCAGTATTAATTTCTGGTGTTGTTGAGAATGAAAAGTTATATTCAGGGCCATAATTTTTTGCCAGGTCCAATACTGAGATGCTTGAAATGTTTACTATATACTGAGTGAATGCTTCGAGTTTATAATCAATAAACAATTGGTTTCCAACAGTAGACACTTCAGCGCGTGTTTCGTTTACTGTTATAAAATAGGCATTTCCCAGCATAATTTCTTCACTATATGTAATAATAATATTCGTATCGGGGCTTACACCTGTTGAACTGTCAGAAGGTTGTACATTAATAATTATTGGTGGAATTGTGTCTTCTTCGTCGCCAATATTATTTTCGGTA
>JBNLCS010000544.1:0-3718 GCA_050303935.1 Bacteroidales bacterium | reverse complement strand
TTTTAATAACTTTCCCCATATAATCAGTCATTTCCCCACGCACTGTTCCTTCTGTGATAATCATCAATTTGTTACACAAATCATTTTCACAGGTTATAATTTCATTTTTGGAATATCGGTTTATTTTATACGATACAAGCTCAATAAGCTTTTGCAGGTCCAATAGTTCAACCCCTTTAAACAAAGGACAATTTGATATTTTTTCTATCATAGATTTTAATTGTGTAACATTTGTTACCATTTTTTTAATGGTTGGTAATATACATTTGTATAAACAAAAATAATAAAACTATGATACGCGATGTAGTTAAAATAGATGAAGAATTATGCAATGGTTGCGGAGTATGTGTTCCATCCTGCCATGAAGGCGCATTGCAAATTATTGATAACAAAGCAAGATTAATAAGTGATTTAATGTGCGATGGATTAGGTGCATGTATTGGCCATTGCCCGGAGGGGGCCATTACGATTGAAAAACGTGAAGCAGAACCGTATGATGAAACCAAAGTAATGGAAATAATGGTAAGTAAAGGCGAAAACACTGTAATAGCTCACTTGAAACATTTAAAGGAACATGAAGAGTTTGAATATTTAAAGGAAGGTGTGAAATATTTAAAAGAAAATGCAGATAACCTTGATTTTAATGTAACCTATGTTTTGCAAACCGTTCATAACACTGCAAAATCAGGACATCAACATACGATAGAAGACCATCATCATGGAGGGGGATGCCCGGGTTCCAAGACCATGACATTTGAACCACAAAATTTACATGTAGACAATAACCTGGTATCCGGACAATCAGAGTTAAGGCAATGGCCTGTTCAATTTCATTTAATTAACCCATTAGCCCCTTATTTCAAAAACGCTGATGTTTTACTGGCAGCGGATTGCGTGGCCTTTTCAATTGGAAACTTTCATCAAAAATACTTAAAAGGAAAAGGGTTGGCCATTGGATGTCCAAAACTTGACGAGGGACTTGATGTTTATGTGGAAAAAATTAAAATTATGATTGAAGAATCTCAGATTAACACCCTTACCGTAATGATTATGGAAGTACCGTGTTGTGGGGGGTTGCTTCAAATAGCAAGAAAAGCCGTTTCCGAATCGAATAGAAAAGTACCGATAAAAACAATGGTAGTTTCAATTAAAGGAGAAATATTACAGGAAGAATGGGTATAAATAAAATTGAATATGGAAACAAAACAATTTGAAAAATCAAAAATAATCCAACTTGAAAAATCTATCGATTATTCAGATGATGCAATTATCAGTAAAACAATACTGAAAAAAGAAACCGGCAATATTACTTTCTTTTCGTTCGATAAAGGCCAGCAACTAAGTGAACACACAGCCCCATTTGATGCTGTAGTACACATAATAGATGGTAAAGCAGATATAATTATTGATAAAAAAAGAAATTCGCTCACACAAGGCGACATGATAATCATGCCGGCTAATATACCCCATGCCGTAGAGGCCCCGGAAAAGTTTAAAATGATACTAATCATGATTAAAGAGCCTACGAAACCTTTTATGCTGGAATAATTAAAACAACATACATGCTTACTAAATTAATCAGGATACTACACCCACCACAAAACTGGATACTAACTGTAATAATATTGATTGCCATTTTTACGGGTTTATTCATTTATATATTTTACATTTCAAAAGCGGTTTCCTATTTAAGTAACAAACCGGAAACATGCGTAAATTGCCATATTATGGCACCACAATATGCTACATGGAACCATAGTAGCCACCGAGAAGTGGCCTCATGCAATGATTGCCACGTTCCACATAATAACGTATTCAACAAGTTTTATTTCAAGGCAAAAGACGGAATGCGACATGCTGCAATTTTTACACGCAGGGCTGAACCACAAGTAATTTACATAAGGGAAGAAGGTAAAAAAGTTGTACAGGAAAACTGTGTTAGATGCCATAATAAACTTATTACCGATACCAAATTACTGGATAATACTACCCGGTACCACCATTTCAGGCAGGAAAGGACCTGCTGGGATTGTCACAGGGAGGTGCCGCACGGCAGGGTAAACAGTATATCTAGTGTACCTAATGCACGTGTCCCATTACCCGAAAGCCCCGTACCAACCTGGTTAAAATCAAAAAAATAAAATACTTATAAAATATAATAACATGAAACCCATTAATGAACAAATAAAACAAAATCCCTGGCTTGGCTGGTTAATTTTTACGGTAACCGTTGTAACCGTGTTTTTATTAGGGCTACTTGCTTCTTCAATAATAGAGAGAAGGGCCGAAGCTGTTTTTGTTAATATTCCAAAAATTGAATTCAGTCAGTTTGAACCGAGAAATGAGGTGTGGGGACAAAACTTTCCCAGGGAGTACCAGTCTTACCTTCAAACGAAAGATACCAGTTTTCGGTCAAAATATAATGGAAATGCAACCATTGATATGTTAGAAGAAGACCCACGTCTTGTTATTTTATGGGCCGGATACGGATTCTCAAAAGATTATAACCAGGCAAGGGGACATTACTATGCAGTTAAAGATATTAGAAACACTCTCCGAACTGGTGCCCCAATGAATGGCAAAAAAAGTCCGATGCCAAACACCTGTTGGACATGTAAGAGCCCTGATGTACCGCGCATGATGAGTAAATACATTAAGGAAAAAAAAGACACCCTGAAAGGTATTGCCGAATTTTATAGTGGTAGTTGGGAAGAAGAAGGCCATGAAATTGTGAATGCCATTGGTTGTGCCGATTGTCATGATGCAAAAACCATGAACCTTAAAATTTCAAGGCCGGCTTTAATTGAGGCATTCAATAGAATGGGAAAGGATATAGAAAGTGCTTCGCATCAGGAAATGAGAAGCCTTGTTTGTGCGCAGTGCCACGTAGAATATTATTTTAATAAAAAAATTGTAGAAGGCTCACCCTATCTAACCTTACCGTGGGACAATGGATTTTCAGCAGAGAATATGGAAGAATATTATGACAATATGAATTTTGTTGATTGGACCCATAAACTGAGCAGGGCCCCAATGTTAAAGGCCCAGCATCCGGGATACGAGATCTATATGACAGGCGTACACGCCAGCCGCGGAGTATCTTGTGCAGATTGTCATATGCCTTATATCAGTGAAGGAGGACAGAAATTTACAAGTCACCATGTAGTGAGCCCATTAAAAAATGTTTCCAGCACATGCCAGGTATGTCACAGGGAAGAAACAGACAGACTTGTTAGGGATGTTCACGAAAGACAGGACAAAATAATCCAGAATCGTGATGAACTTGAGAAAATTTTGGTAATGGCACATATTGAAGCGAAAAAAGCATGGGATCTAGGGGCTACAGAAGAACAAATGAAGGAAATATTATGGGATATCAGACATGCACAATGGCGCTGGGATTATGCAGCTGCAGGACATGGTTCTTCCTTTCATTCACCTGTTGAAACAGGAAGGGTTATTTCGACCGGTATTGATATTGCCGGTAAGGCAAGGCTAAAATTAGCACGTTTATTAGCTAATTTAGGATTTAATGATGAACTGCCCTACCCCGATATCTCTACAAAGGCCAAAGCGCAGGCTTATATTGGTCTTAATATAAATGAATTAAATACTGAAAAAAAATTATTTCTTGATCAGGTTGTGCCTGAATGGGAAAAATCTGCCAAAGAAAGAGAAAGCACATATTAATACCATAATATAAAAAGTTATTTTATAA
>JBNLCS010000543.1:0-3983 GCA_050303935.1 Bacteroidales bacterium | reverse complement strand
AGGCTTGTTTAACCTGGATGATTACAAAACATCAATGGGTACTTCAGGTGAAACCGGAACAGGATTGGGACTTATCATTTGCCAGGAATTTATTCGAAAAAACAAAGGCGAAATATCTGCAAAAAGTGAACTTGGTAAAGGAACAACATTTTATTTCACCATACCAAAACCCGATTAACAGAACATATTTTTTTATTTTATAAATTCACTTATTATTGTATCTTTATATAAAGCCGAATTAAATATGCAAAACTGGATTCTTTATACTGCTGCACTAATAGTTATCGTAGCAGAATTCTTCTGGATTAAATTTCGTGCAAAAAAAATAAAAAGCCGGAAAATTGAATTGGAAGAACTGGCAGAGAAAAAAACCAACGCACTTATTGAAGCCAACAAAAAACTTGAAGACAATCAAAAAAAGATTGAACAACAATCAACGGAACTCCGCAAACAAAAGGAAAACCAGGAAGAAATAAATGTTTTGTTAGAAGAACGTCAGGAGGAAATTGAACACCAGGCCCTAAAGCTTCAAATCCAGGCCAACTCACTAAAAGAATCCAACGATTTGTTAATGCAACGGGAGCAACAAATACGGAGCCAGGCCGAAATGCTGGAAGAACAAACAGAAAGTTTGCAGGAAACAAATAGAAAACTACTGGAACGCCAGGAAGAAATTGAACATCAATCCTTAAAATTGAGGGTACAATCCCAGGCCCTTGAAGAGTCAAACAGACAATTAGAACAAAGGGAAAGCCAGATAAGAAAACAAGCCAACAAGCTGGAAGACCAGGCTGAAAAGTTGAAAATAACAAACGAAGAACTGGAGAAGCTGAACGCTACCAAAGACCGCTTTTTCTCAATAATTGCACATGACTTAAGAAACCCGATCAATGCAATCTTAGGTTTTTCAGAATTATTATCAATCAACTTTGATGATATTGCAGATGAGAAAAAAATTGAACTGAATAAGATCATCTATTCCTCTACAAAAAATGTCTATAACCTGTTGGAAAACCTTTTACAATGGTCCCGTTCACAAACAAACAGGATAAAATTTGAACCCACGGAATTTGATATCTCTGGGGTGATAAATGAGAACCTTATTCTTTCCAAGCCTAATATCAAGAAGAAGAGCCTGATCGTAAACACAAATTTTGAGAAAAACAACACCATTTTTGCCGATAAAAATATGACGAGTGCCATAATCAGGAACCTCCTTACAAATTCAATAAAATTTTCAAACCCTTTGGGGGAAATCAATATTTCTACGGTCAGGAAAAATGGATTTCTTGAAATTTCGGTTGCTGACAAAGGCATTGGTATGAATGAAGAAATGGCCGCAAAGTTATTCAGGATCGATTCGGCACATTCTACATACGGCACTTCAGGCGAAAAAGGCACGGGGTTGGGACTTATAATCTGCAAAGAATTTATTGACAAGCACAATGGATCAATTCACGTTGAAACCGAACCAAACAAGGGTTCTGTTTTTACCTTTACCTTGCCTGCCAGTAAAGAAAAACTCATTGATGTTTCCTGATTTTCAACCTGCCTGACACAAAAATCAGATTAGTTAGAAATTTTCGGATCCAATTTTGAATGGCGCGCTTCTGTGAAGCGTGACACATCTTATATTATCAACTCAATTTTCAGTACCCCTTTTTCTCCCATATAATTTTCAGCCGATGAATATTTACAACCTACCCAACCAATAATGGTGATCGTTATAAAATAAACAGACCTGTTATTTGCTACCTTATATTTTTCTGACATTAAAATAATTATAGCATTTTTTAATGGTTTACAAAACCTGTATAAGGTTTGTCACGCTTCACAGAAGCGCGCCATAAGGGATGTGCGAAGCCCCTGTCAGCGTTTATTTTACTAAACTTAATGACATTGGCCTCACAGCAGCCGGGGTCAAACTATAAAATCAACAGCTACACGGTCCTTCAAATAATGTTTAATTTCAGAAACAACCTGTAAATGGGCGGGGTGCTTTAAATACGTATTTAACGTTTCAAGGCTATCAAATTCAGAAATTAGAATAATATCGTGATTTGTTTCAGGGGCATTTTCATCATTTAAGCCTACTTCTATATGTTTTATCTCCTTTATCCCTTCTTTTAGCCCGGTTAACTTTTCTTTTATTTTAATGGCCGTTTCGGCTTTGTTAACTTCTTCATTTATGTTCCAGCATACAACATGTTTAATCATAACATTTTTTAATGCAATAATAATTTAATAATGAGAATATATCAATATGACTATTGTATTTTTGTCCTATAATTTCGTTTGAAAGTTTGATGTGTATTTATCAATGATCGACCTAAAGGTTTTTGTGTAAATTTTCAAATACATTGGAGCGATAAAAAATTTCCTGTTGTTTGATCCCGGTTTTAGATTTGTAAGGATTTGCCTTTAGCAAATCCCACAATATCTTAATCTCATTAAAAAAGAAATGCCCGGTTAATAAACCGGGCACAGATTTGGTTGATGTTAACTAAAAAGATTTGGTTTGAAAACTCTTATAATCCCAATATTTCATATTCTGACATAACATAAAACTCAAAAGGTATACCCATTAACGATTCGTAGTAATGCCCGGTATCAAGGACATCTTCATCTCCTTCCTCATAAAACCACTTTATTAAAAGCCCTCCGTTTTTGTGGAGCTGCTGTAATCTTAACAACACATCATACAATACTTTTGAAGTGCTGGTGTTAAAATACTCCATTTTAATTGACAGGGTTGTTTTTTTACCTGAATAATTTTCTAACCACGAAAAAACCGGTTCAAATATTTTAGCTGCATTTGTTGGAATTGACTTACCGCTTATTTCCAGCTCTCCGTGTGCATTAAACTTCATTTCGGGTGTTGATGGTGTTCCACTGATATACAAATCTTCCATTGCCTCCTTTTTATAGTTATTCCTGGGTATTAATACGTACTTTACTGTTAGGTGTTTTCAACCTTTGACCAAATGCTTCTTTTTGGGGATAAAAATCATAAATTAATAGTATGACCAACCATTTTTCACCTACGTATGTTTCCCCATTACTTGTAACAGGTATATTTAAAGTAAAACTTTAAGAAATGATATATGTTATTTTACCAGAACAAGCTTAAAAATGTTTTTTTTTCAATATATTTGACGAGATGGATTGGATAAACCTTATTGTTAAATTGTGAAGCAATTTTCAGTAGAAGAGATAATACAAGGTATAAGGCGCAGGAATAACGAAATATTCAAGTACCTGTATAAGGAGATATATCCTTCTGTTGAAGCATTTATTAAAAATGCAAGTGGCGACGAAGACGATGCCAAGGATATTTTTCAGGAATCCTTAATATTATTATACCGAAAGGTTTGCGAACCAAAGTTCTCGTTTCAAACTTCAGTAAAAGCATACGTATTTACCATATGTAAAAACCTGTGGTACCAAAAAAATAAATTAGAAGGAAATAAAACAGACCAGTTAAGTGTTGTAGAGGAAAAAAACGCGGCCTACCTGGCAACAGAAGACATAAACCTTGAAGAAGAAGAGTTACAAAGCACCCTAAAAAAGAAACTGCTCCAGCAATATTTCAGGAAATTAAACCGGATGTGCCAACGGATACTACAAATGTTTTACAAAGGCAAGTCTCACGATGAGATTGCCAATTCATTTCAAGTTACGGTTGAAGTTTCCCGGCGCAGGAAAAAGGAATGCATGGAAAAACTAATTCAAACAATCATGGCCGATCCTGAGTATAAGAAGTTCTACGGTACTTCCTGACCAAAACAAACCCAAAAATCATCAACACCGATAATGGTATAACAATTTTATACGGGAACCCAGCATACAATTTTGAAGCATCACCATTTACAACAATGCCCGACCAAAAATAGGGATGTGAGTGTAACATATCCGATGACCCGATAAAATCCAGTTTTGCCTTTTGCATGGCCACGTCTTTTGTATACCCTTTTGATAAATAT
>JBNLCS010000542.1:0-5848 GCA_050303935.1 Bacteroidales bacterium | reverse complement strand
CCTATGAATGCTATTTTGGGATTCATAGCTTTGCTGGATGATGACGAATTTGAAAATGAACGTCAAAATTTTATCCGGCTAATTAACAATAACGCCCAATCACTTATGGTCCTTATTAATGATATAATCGATATTTCACTTATAGAAGCTAACCAGCTTAAAATATTAAAAAGTAATTTCAATATTAACACAGTACTTCTGGAGTTACAGGAAATCTTTAAATTACAAAACGGAAATAACCTCGAAATACAATTTAATTGTAAGAACCCTTTCAACGAAGTAATGTTATACAATGACATGTTCAGGTTCAAGCAAGTTTTTAGCAACCTGTTAAGTAATGCAATTAAGTATACAAAATCAGGCTATGTTCATTTCGGGTATAGCATACACCCTGGCAAGATTGAATTTTTTGTATCCGATAGCGGACTGGGGATTAGTAAAGAAGATATAAAGCATATCTTCGATTATTTTTATAAAATAGAAAATAAAGATATGCTGTTCAGGGGAACTGGCATAGGTTTGGCCATATCAAAAAGACTAGTTGAGTTAATGGGTGGTAAAATATGGGTTATTTCTGAAGAAAGTAAAGGTTCTGATTTCTGGTTTTCACTTCCTTTGGACACAAATACAAACAAAATCGGAAGCAACCTTCACGAAAACATTAACAGGGGTCCACAAAACAGAAATTTTGAAAATATCACAATATTGGTTGCTGAAGATGAAGAAGCTAATTATCATCTTATAGAACAAATTCTGAAACACTCGGGCATAAAACTAATTTGGGCCAAAAATGGACAAGAGGCTATTGATATTGTAAATAATGACAGTCAAAATCTAATTTGTATTATATTAATGGACATTAAAATGCCAATTATTGATGGTTACGAGGCAAAAAAAACAATTCAGGAAACAGGGAAAAATATACCAATAATTGCAGTGACCGCGTATGCATTGTCAAAAGAAAAACTTAAAATACAAAACGAAGGTTTTGATGATTATTTAGCAAAACCGTATACAAAAGAAAAACTGTTATCG
The DNA here is from genome assembly GCA_050303935.1 of Bacteroidales bacterium. Taxonomy (GTDB): domain Bacteria; phylum Bacteroidota; class Bacteroidia; order Bacteroidales; family JBNLCS01; genus JBNLCS01. The sequence continues at coordinate 4,813 of JBNLCS010000542.1, read as the reverse complement.
TTAATTCAAAAATATATCTAAATGTGACCTAGCTGGAAATCATCTTCTAGTAATTTAAGAAAATCTTCATACTCAATTTTTAATTTCAACAGCTGATAAGCCTTTTGTAATGTAGAACAAAATTTACTATTGTCCCTGACTTTTCCAACAAAAATATGGGTTAATGCTGTTAGAATCGGCTGAGACACGAGCCATACTATAATTTTATGGTTGTTTTTTTGAGGTTCTGTATTATATAGCTTTGCAAGTTTATATAATTCTTTAATGCCAAAAGCAGTTTTACACTGTTTATCAATATCAATTAACAATGCATGTATGTTTGAATAATTAGCATCATTCTTATAATCATTATTCAGACGCGTGAGCTCATTAAAATATAACTTTTCAGATTGTAGTTTTACAATAGCAAAATTAAGATCCGGAAACATTTTATAATAATTTTCTTTATTATTTTGCCTCATTATAACATTATTAATTTTTATTAATGTCACGCGTTGAATTTATGAACAGCACAGCCCTCGCTGAAAGTAAAAAGCGCTAGCAGTGTATCTTGTCCTAAGCAACTTTTGTCTTACAAAATTGCTAAGAACCAGTATAAATACAAAATTAAATTTTAAAACAACTATAACACATAGTCTTATGACCAACCGTTTTTACATTAAGTGATTTCGTTCAATCAATATTCAAATGGGCATATACTAATTTTTTTAGTTATTATACCAGGAATTGAATAATTGTTGGTGATTTGTGAACAGTGAAAGGAGATCAATGGTTTGTGATGTGTGATTTTTAAATTACGAATTGAACAAGGAATAACAAACTTTAAACAACAACCTGTTCTGGGAGGGACGGATCAGGATCACCATCCCACCTCACTTTCAAATTGACACATTTTCAAATCTTCAAATTATCACATCACCAGTCCTCAATTTAACCGGAATGTAACCCCTGCAGTTAACCAGGCAATATTGTATCCTAATTCACCAAATACAGCCAGCTTGTCGGTAAAATAATATTTTCCTCCCACAATAAGGGAAAGTCCCATTTTTGATTTCAAGGGTTCTTGGATCGTAAGTTCCGTGCCATACATTTTTTCATCCATACTTATGTAATACAGGCTTAATCCGCCATACGTATCCAGGTTATCAACCAGTTCCAGATGGTAGGTTCCCCTTGCGCCTATAAATAAAGCCGAATATTTATAACCAAAAGTTAAATTTCCAATGGTGCTTTCATCCTTAAAACTTGAGAAACCAATAATTCCTCCAATTCCAATAACACCCGGCCCATAACCTTCTTCAAGTGCATAGTCAATCGTGGCCGAAATGGGGGGGATGCCAATGGTTAACTCAGAATTAGGATACAGATTGTTGAAAAAGCCCAGTCCAAGGTTAAGGTCAAGATCCCCTTTGCTAAACAGGTATTGCGCTTGCGTTCCAACATAAATAGTGGAGAAAAATAACATGGAAAGCCAAATTTTTTTCATTTCCCTACGATTTTAATTTTATACCAAAAGTAAACAGTGAAATTAAACAATTATTGTATATCTCCTTTTCAATTTGTAACAAAATAGCAAAACATGGGACGAAATATAGTCTAGTGAGGAGAGTGTTAATTTAACGAACTAAAATTTTTGAATATATATTTCTTTTTTCAAGGCAAATTTTACAGGCATAGCTAAAGCTACGGCGAAAAAATTTAACGCAGAAAAAAGGAAAATAGGGCGAAAATTAGTTCGGGAAATTAGCAATCTACACACTAGGGCAAAATAGGTTCAGATGACAAATTGAACAAGGAACTCAAAACTTTGAACAATAAACAAGCCAACTACACCCAAAACCTCCACGGCATATTTTTCCATTTATCACCGGCATAATCAATTCCTATTCTCGGGCCAGTATTAAAATTTTTTATCTCCATGGCATTTTCTACCCAAATACGATCAGACGCTGTAAGGTCTTCCCCATAAAATGTTTTATCTATGTTAAGTTTTTTGGTAAGCCTGCCCGGACCGTTTGCCCCGGCAACACCTCGTATTAAAACAGCCTGGGGAATATCAACCGTTCCGGTAACAAAATTAAGCATCCAGTACATGCCATAAATAAGATATACATAAACAAAGCCGCCGGTATCAAACATTATGCTGGTACGCGGGGTTTTTCCCTTACTTGCATGGCAGGCTAAATCTTCTGATCCCCTATATGCTTCTGTTTCGGTGATTTGTAAACGAATCTCTTCCCCTGTTTCCAGTTTTCGAACCAAGGTTTTTCCTAGCAAAGAAGGTGCTACATGAAGAACATCCTGTTGAAAAAAGGAATGGTTAAGCCGTTGTGCCATGTATTACATTAATCTTTATACTGGTAGCACCTTACCCAGTCAACATCAAACTTTACAGGAACATTAGAGGCTTCCTGTTTACTATTGAAAATACCCGAACTAAAATTTAAATACATGGCATCATTTGGCACACCGGTGGTTTGGGTAGCAATAACTTTTCCATTTACTTTCCAGGTTAAAAGGTCTTTTTTCCATTCAAGTGTGTAAATAAAGTACCCCGATGTATATTTTGAAGGTTTTAGTTTTTTCATGTTTTTATGGACCGAATTTTCACCGTTTAACCAAAAATTGTTCATCCATACATTTTTATCGTACTTTACAATATCAATATGCGGTAATATTTGATCTGATATCAACCAAAAAGCGTGCCCCACGGGTTTGCTTGCCGTGAGCTTAATTTTCGCCTCAAAAACACCATATTTTTGTCTGAAACTATTCCCTGTATTTATTACCCCGGATGAATACGAAAAATTTTTCATGATAAAGCCCAATTGCGGGTTCCATGCCTTACCTTGTAATTCTTCTTTCTTGGTAACAATGGAAAGTACTCCATTATTGACCTCAATGTTTTTGCCATCTGTGTTCAGGTGGTTATCCGAATCCAGTGAAAAACTGTCTTTTAAAAGTGCATCGCCCCAAAAATAGCGGGTCATCCATTTTTTGGTATCCAGCTTATTCTCATTAAAATCATCTTCAAACGTAAGATCCAGGTATTTTATTTCTTTAAACCTGTCTTCTTTTTGGGCCTTATAAAACCATTTGATATTTTCTGAATTGGCTAATTCATTGTACGCCATTTCTTTCTTATATTCTTCAGATTGCTTGTATTTCTCAACAGGCTTGAGCAACATATACGATTTTACTTCTTTAAATTCATCACTACCCATAAATTTTTCCAATTGTTCAAAATTGGATATTTTTTCCCCACCATTCAGCTCTTGAAACGCTTTATATTCTTTTGAATTTAAAATTTTAGTGTACTTTTTATGATCTGCTGATTTTTGCAACGATTTTAACCGTTGTTCTTTTTTATATTCAGGCGTATCTTTAAAAGTACTTTTTTCAATTTTTTTCTTCTCCTGTTTAAAACTGTCACTTTCAACAATCCCCTTTATTTTCTCATAATTTTCAAGCTTTTCCGAATTTTTAAGTTCAATATAATCCTTGGCCTCCGGCAAGGCATACAGCTTTTTAAATAGTTTAATTTCTTTAGAACCATTTAGCTTTTTGTATTCATCTTCCTGTTTTTTCAATTCGGAAGATGCATATTCTTTTTTATCAATTTTATCCTTTTGCGTTAAAAAATCTGATGATTTTATAAATTCTTCCAGGCTCTCAAAATTTTCCCATTCTTTTGATCCATAATATTTTTCATAAATATCTTTGCCCTTTTTTTTACTAAAGCGAAAATAGTTTTGTAATTGCGGATCATTTTTTAACGCATTAAACGCTTCAAGTTTAGTATATGCATCTGTTTCTTTAAACCTTTCCTTGCCGGGCCTTGACATGTCATTTTTAACATTTACATATTCCTCAGACCCGGTAAATGCTTCTAATTCCTTAATTTCCTTATACGTATCTGATTTCAAGTATGTATCGACCCACGTATTATTTCCGCTGTTTATATATTTAAAATATAATTTTATACCGGCTGATTTTTTTAATCCCAGGTATTCCTGCTCCTTTTTATATTCCGGAGTGTCCTGAAATTTTTGAGCTTTTATTTCAGAAACCTTATTTTTAAACTCTTCCGATTCTATTTCCTGTTTTAACTGCAGGTAATTTTCTAATTCTTCAGATTTTTCAAATTCAACAAATCTTTCGTATTCTTCAAAAAGATCTGACCTGGTTTTTTCGTACTTACCCGTATCAGGCAGAATTCCTAAAAGGAGCTTTATATCCATTTTGCTTTTTATTTTAAAACGAACATCAACGATGCATTATTTTACTTCCACAGAAATATAATGCATCCTTTCGGTTAATATTACTAGTTTAATCAATAAATTTACCAATTTGTAGAAAACTAAACTACAATTTTTACGTTTTTATTACACATATGTTTTGAAAAAATTTCCAGAATATGCATATTTAACGTAATCCACTTTTTTTCCATGTCTTGTTCACTTTTAGCATATTCGGAATCAGTAGATTAAAATCTTTTAAAAAATCTTTTTTTATTCTAACAATAATTATACTTTTGCAGTCTTAAATTTTTGGAGGTAGCGATGTTCGATCTGAATATAAAAATACCTGTAGGAGGTTTAAAGGAAGGCGATCATCAATTTTCATTTCATATAAATGATGAATTTTTTAGGCAGTTTGAACATGCTGAAATCCAAAAAGGAAAAGTTGAAATACACGTTCTGTTGAAAAAAACCAACCGGGTAATCGTTGTTGAGACCAGGTTGAAAGGTGTTGTGGAAACCATGTGCGACCGATGTTTGGACATGTTTGATCTTGGTATTTCATATAAAGA
>JBNLCS010000541.1:0-3036 GCA_050303935.1 Bacteroidales bacterium | reverse complement strand
GAAACTATCGGCTATGGCAGATATTGGAAGGATTGAACTTGATGATATCCCTCCGTGTGAAGACAGTGTGATTGATATGATCAGGGTTGCCAGTTACGCACATCAGATTGATAAAGCGATTGCACTTGCTGAGCACTGTATGGATAAAGGATATGAAGTAACCATTAACCTTATGGCTGTTTCAACGGTTATTGAGGCTGAACTTGATCAGGCATTAAGTGATGTTGCAAAATCAAGGGTGCCAATTTTTTATCTTGTAGATTCATTTGGAAGCATGTATTGTGAACATATTGAAAGATTGGCACGCAAATATATGAAAGCTTTACCAGGCAAAACGATAGGAGTGCATATGCACAACAATATGCAATTAGCGTTTTCAAACACGATAACCGGTATTATTGAAGGTTGTAATATGCTTGATTCTACCATGTTGGGAATAGGCAGGGGGGCTGGTAATTGCCCAACGGAAGTATTGCTGGCATTTTTGAAAAATCCGAAATATAAACTTCGCCCGGTTTTTGAACTGATACAAAATCACTTGTTACCGCTGCAAAAAACTATAGATTGGGGATATCACATGCCTTATCTGATAACTGGATACATGAATGAACATCCCAGAAGTGCACTAAAATGGATGGACTCTGAAAAAAAAGAAGACTATGTTACGTTTTATGATCAGATGCATGATTCGAAAGAATAATTAATATATAAAAAAGCCTCGCAAATCGAGCGAGGCTTTTTTATTTAAATAAAAAAAGAGACTTAGTATAATATTTATTATGTTATGGCTAAGTCATCCAATAAGCTTTCTATTTTATTATCTAATTGCGACTTAATAATTTTATATTTAGAAATATCTGACATCTGTTCATTAACACTCACATATATTTTTATTTTTGGTTCAGTACCCGAAGGTCGTAAAGAAATTTTTGATCCATCTTCTAAAATAAACTGGAGTACATCAGATTTGGGTAATAAAATTGGGGTTTCCTGGTTTTTAACTAAGTCATACGATTTACTTTCCAAATAATCGTGTACGGATATAACTTTGCTGTTATTTAGGCTAGTTGGCTTGTTTTTCCTGAAATTTACCATTATTTGCTTTATCTCGTCAGCGCCTGATTTACCTTTTTTAACCAGTGAAACCAGTTTTTCTTTATATAGGCCATATTTTTGATATATTTCCATTAATATATCGAAAATTGTTTTTCCCTGATCTTTAGCCCAAGCAGCAATCTCAGCAAACATAGCACATGACATCACAGCATCTTTATCGCGAACGTATTCCCCTACTAGGTAACCATAGCTTTCTTCTCCACCACCAATAAAGGTTTTTTTGCCCTCGTTCTGCTTTATTATATCTGCTATAAATTTAAAGCCGGTGAGCACATGATAATGCTCTACGTTAAATGATTCAGCTATATCAGTAATCAATTCGGTGGTAACAATCGTTTTTACAATATACTGTTTACCGTTGAGTTTATTTTGCGCTGACCAGTTTAGTAATAAATAATATATAAGCACCGATGCAGCCTGATTACCGTTTAATAACTCAAGCTTTCCTTCATTATTTCTTACAATTATACCAACCCTGTCGGCATCGGGGTCAGTGCCCATAACAAGCTCAGCACCAACTTCTTCTGCTTTTTTCATTGCCAAATTGAGTGCTGCTGTTTCTTCCGGGTTTGGTGAATGTACTGTTGGGAAATTACCATCCGGTAAATCTTGCTCAGGAACATTGTATATGTTGGTAAAACCTAGTTTTGTTAACACCATTGGTACTAATTTTACCCCAGTTCCATGAATAGGGGTATATACAATTTTTAAATCGCTGTATTTTTTAATTAGTTCTTTTGATAACGAAAGTGAAATTAACTTGTCTGTATATTCTTCGTCTATTTCCTTTCCAATAATTTGTATCAGGCTTTTATCTGCATTAAACTTAACTTCATCTACTGATTTAATTTTAAGAACTTCATTGATAATATTTTTATCATGTGGTGCAATAATTTGTCCACCATCTTCCCAATAAACTTTGTAACCATTGTATTCTTTGGGGTTGTGGGATGCTGTAATTACAATTCCTGATTGGCATTTCAATTGCCTAATCGTGAATGATAACTCCGGTGTTGGCCTTAAATCTTCAAATAAAAACACTTCTATGCCGTTTGCACTGCAAATTTCAGCAGTTTTCTCAGCAAAAAGCCTGCTGTTATTTCTCGAATCGTGGGCAATAGCAATTTTTATAACAGATCGATTTTTAAATTCTTGTAACAAATAATTGCATAATCCTTGTGTGGCCATTCCTACGGTATAAATGTTCATTCTGTTACTTCCCACTCCCATAATTCCTCTCAGCCCCCCAGTCCCAAATTCCAGGTTTTTATAAAAAGAATCAATTAGTTCACTTTCATTATTTTCAATTAAATTCTTTATTTCCTTCTTTGAATCTTCATCAATGTTGTATGAAAGCCATTTTTTAGCCTCTTTAATAACTTGTTCTAATATGCTTTGATCTACCATAATTTATTTTTTATTCAGCAAAATTAAACAATCTTTTAAGCTTTCTTTCCAATGTGGGATTGTAATTTTAAATGTTTCTTTAATTTTTTTCTTGTTCAGCATGCTATACACCGGTCTTTTAGCTGGGGTAGGATAATCTATTGTTTCAATAGGGGATATCTTGCATTTAATATTGTTAATATTCATAATTTCATATGCAAAATCATACCATGAACAAGCACCTTCGTTTGAAAAATGATAGATCCCTGACTTAAAATTGTTGGAATTATCATTTGTGAGTTTTAATATTTCGTTTATAACCCTAGCTAAATCTCTTGCATATGTGGGTGTACCTATCTGGTCAAAAATAACATTTAATTCATCTCTTTCATTTCCCAAACGAATCATAGTTTTAACAAAGTTGTTGCCATAAGATGAATATAACCATGAGGTCCTTATAACTATAGAATTTCTATATTTTAATGCTTCTTTTTCACCTTCCAGTTTTGTTTTTCCGTAAACACTTTTTGGATC
>JBNLCS010000540.1:0-4583 GCA_050303935.1 Bacteroidales bacterium | reverse complement strand
CAGCCAGCCTAATCGTTTTCAGTAATTTTTTAACCCAGTTTTTAATATCACATGAAATAATTGACAAATCATTCACAATAATTTTACTGATTTTGGGAAAATGGGTCATTATTTATCTTTTAATCTTAATGACTATATCTTTTACATATTATCTGGCACCAGCAGATAAAAAACACTGGAAGTTTATTTCCCCCGGATCAATTATTGCTTCTATCTTAACCGTAATCGCCTCTTTGATGTTTACAGCATTTATGAACAAATTCGGAAAATTCAACCTGCTTTTTGGCCCGCCGGGTACAATTATGGTAATTTTGTTATGGATTTATTTTAATGCACTGGCCCTTTTACTCGGATTTGAGTTTAATGCAAGTATATACAATGTTTCGCATACCAAGTAAACTTTTTGTATATCAAAGGTGTTTTTAAACTAAAAATTATGCCTGAATTATTTGACCTTAGAAATGATTATCATTCTGATAAATTGGATGAAGAAAACTCACCCGAAAATCCGTTCAATCTTTTTGAAAACTGGTTAAAAATGGCAATTAATACAAAAATTGATGAACCAAATGCCATGATTTTATCAACCTGTACTAAACAAAACAAACCGTCGTCAAGGGTAGTTTTGTTGAAACATTACGATAATCGAGGGTTTACATTTTTCACCAACTATAAAAGCAGGAAAGGCAACCAAATTAATGAAAACCCCTTTGGTTCTTTGTTGTTTTTCTGGGGGAAATTACATAAACAAATAAGGATTGAAGGCAAGATCATTAAGACAAATGACAGCTTATCCGAACAATACTTTTATAAAAGGCCTTCTGAAAGCAGGATCAGTGCAGTAATTTCCCCTCAAAGTGAAGTGATAAAATCCAGAAATGTATTGGAACAAAAATACAAGAAAGTACAAATTAAAGGAGAAGAAGTGAAACGACCTATATTTTGGGGAGGATATACCCTGATACCCGAATATTTTGAATTTTGGCAGGGAAGAAAAGGAAGGCTTCACGATCGGATATCTTACTCATTATCAAAATATAAGTGGGATAAATACAGACTAGCCCCTTAATTTTTTTACCAAAATTGTTAATAACTTCGAATAAAAAAACAAGATTGTTAATAACAACCGCCTTATTCCATTCACAAAATACGTAGTTCGTAAAAAAAAGGAAATATGTCTCTGGTTTTCTGATTGTTGACGCTCCGTAAATTTATTTTTTTTGATAAAACCCTATCCATTTCAAATTTATTAAATCAAAAATATTCTTATAAAAACACCTAAAACAATATACTTTGATACAATTTTAAGTATCACTGGTCAAAATTTGGTTTTTTAAATTTTTTCGTATCTTGTTCGAGCAAAATGAGATTAACTAACCACTAATTTGCATAAAAGAAATGTCTATGAATTTTAGTCACGAATGGACAGAATGGCACCTTACCCCACAAGGTTGGGTGAAAGGTAGCTACAAAGTGGACTTTAAGGATGCAGTCATTCTTAACCCACCAAAAGACAGGGTGTTGACCAGAAAATATGAAGAAATAATAACTTCAGTTTCTGCACCCCTAAAAATAGTTAAGACAAACGTATGGGACAATGGCGATAGGGACAATATTAAAAGGCTTTATAAAAAGTTCCAGTTTCCTAACTCATTGTCTGTTGAAAAACATTGTATTAGTTACAACTAAACTAAAAGTTAACAAAAGTGCAATCCCGGCCCTAAGCCGGGATTTTTTTCTTCCCTGTTTAATTCATAATTTTAATGCATTGATGCAAATTATTTTTATTATTAAATGTGGGACAAAAAGCTGATTAAGTTACCAAAACAATCCAGGCACCTTGCCATAAAAATTGTTTTAACATACTTTTATTATTGGTTGTTGCAACGGATACTTCCTTTTAATAAAATAATAGATAAACAGATATTAAATAAAGAAAATGATCATACCTCCATTTCATATACACTAAATGAACTAAAATACATTCGATTGTTGAAAGTGATTGGAAATAGAGTGAATTCAAGGTTTCCGATAAAATTTAAATGTCTGACACAAGTTTTAGCCTTATCTAAAATTTTACAAAACAAAAAAATAAAGCATACCGTCTATCTTGGCGTAAGGAAACAAAACCAACTGGAAGCTCATGCCTGGCTTAACTGTGGGGATATTAATGTTACTGGAGGAAAAAATCACGATTTTATTATGGTAGGTTTCTTTTATTACCACTTTTAAAAAAAACTATAGAAAATACATTTAAAAAAGTCATGAAACTCAAATTTTTGTATATTTGACAAAACCATTATCGTTATGTCATTACAAAATAACAGACAATATTCAGAAAGCACTGATCTGGAGGAATTGTTGGATAAGGATTCGCAGAGGGCGTTAATATTACACAATGATGATGTAAACACATTTGATTTCGTGATCGATACACTTATTGAAGTATGTGAACATGATCCTGAACAAGCAGAACAATGCACATTTATTGTTCATTACAAAGGCAAATGTGATGTTAAAAAAGGAAGTTTTACAAAGTTACGTCCCGTTAGACAAGAATTGGTAAGACGCGGACTAACAGCAACAATTGATTAATAACACATTATGTCAATTACAGTTATTAGTATCCTCATTGCTATCAGTATATTTTTATTGATTGTAGAGTTACTCATTGTGCCGGGAGTTACAGTTGCAGGAATTGGAGGTTTTATCTTAATGGTTGCCGGTGTATTATTTGCGTATAAATTTCATGGTAGCCGTATTGGAAATATTTTTCTGTTTTCGAGTATGGGAGTGGCTTTTGTAGCATTGATGTTTTCATTGCGCACAAAAACCTGGAAAAATGTAGGTTTAAAATCTGAAATAAACGGCAGAATTGAGAATATTGAGAAAGACAGTATTAAAGAAGGTGATAGCGGAAAAACTGTTACCAGGTTGGCACCAATTGGCAGGGCCGTTGTGAATAATATTTTTTGCGAAGCCAAGAGCCTGTCTGAATTTATTGATGAAAACACTGAAATAATTGTTACTAAAATAAAAAACAACCAAATTATTGTAAAACCAAAAAACAAAAAATAATGCGATTAGATATAATAATGCAAGTGCCGCAACTTGAAGGAATAGGTTTATTTATAGTATTAGGTATTGTAGCCATCATAATCTTATGGCTGTTTTTCTATTTTATCCCAATAGGATTGTGGTTTTCGGCTATCTTTTCAAAAGTATATGTGCCTATAGGACAGCTTATTGCTATGCGTATCCGTAAGGTACCCCCCCAGGTGATCTTAAACGCTTTGATTACTTCTTTTAAAGCTGGCCTGAAGATTGACAGATCGCTGCTGGAAGCGCATTACCTGGCCAAAGGAAATGTGCCATCAGTGGTAAATGCGTTAATTTCTGCCGATAAGGCCAATATTGACCTGGATTTTAAATCAGCAACGGCCATTGACCTTGCCGGAAGGGATGTATTACAGGCCGTTCAAATGTCAGTGAACCCGAAAGTGATTAACACACCACCTGTTGCTGCTGTTGCAAAAGATGGGATTCAGTTAATTGCCAAAGCCAGGGTTACTGTTCGTGCCAACATCAAACAATTGGTAGGTGGCGCCGGTGAAGAAACCATCTTGGCCAGGGTTGGTGAAGGTATCGTTTCTTCAATTGGTTCAGCTGATTCTCACAAAGCCGTGTTGGAAAACCCGGATTCAATATCAAAACTGGTATTACAAAAAGGACTTGATGCCGGTACAGCATTCGAAATACTTTCAATTGATATTGCCGATATTGATATTGGCAAAAACATTGGAGCTGAACTACAGATGGACCAGGCCAATGCAGATAAAAATATTGCCCAGGCAAAAGCTGAAGAAAAAAGAGCAATGGCGGTTGCCCTTGAGCAAGAAATGAAAGCTAAAGCACAAGAAGCAAGGGCCAAAGTAATTGAAGCCGAAGTAGAAATCCCCTTGGCAATGGCAGAAGCATTCCGATCAGGAAACCTTGGCATTATGGATTATTATAAACTAAAGAATATTGAAGCCGACACGCAAATGCGGGATTCAATAGCCAAACCAAACCAAGGAAGTTCATCCACTGGTTCAAATAATAATAATAAAAATAAGAAATAAAAAAGGGGATGTTTATCCCCTTTTTTTCTAATAATAACTACTAACCCTGTAATTTGCTAGCCGCTTGCTTTATTTTACAAATCCACCGATTGTTTTTTCTTGTCACTTTCTTGTGTAGCAATCTTAATATTCCCCTTTTTAAGGTACCTCTTACGTAATTCTCCCTGATACCACAAAACTTTCTCCTTTAACATTTTAATTTCATCCTGTAACTCTTCTACACTTTTCTCATCATCGTTTTGAAGTTCTATTTTCAAAACCTCCCTTTTAATTGCAATTTCTTTTTGAATTTCTGAAATTATATTTTCCAGCAATTCTATATCATGTTCATTTGTTGACATACATAGTGGTTTATAAATTAAGGTCTAGCATCGAAATTTTATATAAATTTACTTGTCAATAAGGTGCAATTCAATTTTTTTTATATGATATGCATTACTAATTTTCAATGACATAGATCAT
>JBNLCS010000539.1:0-4132 GCA_050303935.1 Bacteroidales bacterium | reverse complement strand
AAAAAAGAAGCGGGGGTTCATTTTGAAAGTTTATATTGTTTACTCAATAATTGCTTTCATGGCTGACATCGCTTCTCTTAATTCTTCGCCACAAATTTCGACATCGTGGTATCGAATTTCCTCATTAATTTTAACGAGCTTCATGTTGTCTACCTTGTTTGATTTGCCTTCATTAAAATCTTTACCAATTACATCCGTATCAATTTTACCCATGAAGTCTTTTAGCAATGGCTTACATGCATGATCAAACAGGTAACATCCATATTCTGCAGTATCTGAAATTACACGGTTCATTTCATATAATTTTTTTCGTGCAATTGTGTTAGCAATAAGTGGGGTTTCATGCAATGATTCATAATATGCAGATTCAGGTTTCATTCCTGACTCAGTCATTAGTTCGAAAGCAAGCTCAACACCAGCTTTTACAAAAGCAACCATCAATGTACCTTTGTCAAAGTATTCCTGTTCGGTTATTTCCTCGCTTGTTGCTTCGGTTTTTTCAAAATCAGTTTCTCCGGTTGCTGCTCTCCATTTTAGTAAGTTAGCATCATTATTGGCCCAGTCTTCCATCATGGTCCTTGAAAACTCACCTGAAAGAATATCGTCCTGATGTTTCTCAAACAATGGTCGCCATATGGTTTTTAATTCTTCAGATAATTCAAAAGCTTTTATTTTTGCCGGATTTGATAAACGGTCCATCATATGGGTGATACCACCAATTTTTAATGCTTCGGTAATTACTTCCCAACCATACTGAACAAATTTTGCTGCCCAGTTTTTATTAATCCCTTTTTCAACCATTTTGTTGAAACAAAGGATTGATGCTGATTGCAGCACACCACAAAGAATGGTTTGTTCGCCCATCAGGTCTGATTTTACTTCTGCAACAAATGAAGAGTGTAAAACACCTGCTTTATGGCCACCTGTTCCAACACAATACGCTTTTGCTATATCCAGTCCGTCTCCATTTGGATCATTTTCGCGGTGAACAGCTATTAACGTGGGGACACCAAACCCTCTTAAAAATTCTGCACGAACTTCAGAAGCAGGTGATTTTGGGGCCACCATAATTACGGTTAAATCTTCACGGATTTTCATGCCTTCTTCCACAATGTTAAACCCATGTGAGTAAGATAGGCAAGCGCCTTTTTTCATTAAAGGCATGATATGGTTTACAACGGGTGTATGATATTTATCAGGCGTAAGGTTTAACACAAGGTCACCTTTTGGCACCATTTCTTCTATAGATGCTACCTCGAAATTGTTGTCAATAGCGTTTTGATACGAAATTTGTTTTTCGTCAATTTCAACCTGACGTAATGCATATGAAATATCAAGTCCGCTATCACGCATATTGAGGCCTTGGGCTAATCCTTGGGCACCGCAACCAACGATAACAATTTTTTTACCTTTTAAATATTCAACGCCACCGTCGAATTCTGAACTTTCCATGAAATCGCATTTTCCTAATTCCTGTTTCTGCAGGCGAAAAGGAAGCGAAGAGAAATAATTTGCCATTTTGTTTTATTGTTTTTTGTTTTACTATTTTATGATAAAAAGTTTTGTTGTACTTCAGCCAAGTATTTGGTTAACAGCTCTTCCTTTAGTTTGGTAACAGCTATTCGTCCTGATCTTGTAAATTGAAGCACGCCAAATTTATTCAATTTTTCGAACATTTCCTGAGTTTCTTCAGTATGACCTGTTTTTTCAATTACCGTATATTCAGGGGTTACTTCAATAATCCGTGCCCCTTCTTTGCGCACCATGTTCTCTATTTCATTGCTTTCAAGCAAGGCTTTGGTTGGTACCTTGTATAAAGCTATTTCTTGTTGAATGATCTCATCATTTGAATGATAAAATGCCTTGGTTACTTCAACCAGTTTATCAATTTGCTTGACCACTTTTTCAATCCAGTCTTTTGTTGTTTTTACCACAATGGTAAATTTATGCAAACCCTCAATGGCTGATGATGACACGGTTAAGCTTTCAATGTTTATATGTCGTCTGGTAAAAATAATGGTAATTCTGTTCAATAAACCTATGTGGTTTTCAGAAAAAGCTGTTATAGTGTATTCCTGTATCATGATTCTTCTTTTTATTTAAATTATTAACCTTCAGGACTTAACATTACCTCAGAAACAGAAGCCCCGGTTGGTACCATTGGAAAAACATTGTCCTCTTTTTCAATAGAAACTTCTAAAATGTAAGGCCCGTCAAACTCAAGCATTTCTTTTATGCCCTCATCTAGTTTGTCCCTTGAAATAATTCTCTTTCCCTCTATACCATAACCTTCTCCGATCTTTATAAAATCAGGGTTAACCAGCTTGGTAAACGAGTATCGTTTCTCAAAGAATAATTGCTGCCATTGGCGGACCATCCCAAGGAATTTATTATTTAAAATAACAATTTTAATATTCATATTTTCTTGCCGGATAGTTCCCAATTCCTGTATTGTCATCTGGAAGCCGCCATCACCGGCAACAGCAATAACCGGACGGGTTGTGTCGCCCAGTCGTGCACCCATTGCAGCAGGCAGTGCAAAGCCCATCGTACCGAGGCCTCCTGATGTAATATTACTTCTTGTCTTTTTAAATTTAAAATACCTGTTGGCAATCATTTGATGTTGTCCTACATCGGTAACCAAAATAGCTTCACCCTTGGTAGAATCAGAAATTTTTTTGATAACTTCACCCATTGTTAATCCTTCCTTAGCAGGATACAGGTCATTCTTGATTACCTTATCATATTCAATATCATACAGGTCTTTAAATTCCTGAACCCAGGTATTATGTTTGTTTGCTTTAACTTTCTCTGTTAAATGCGTCAATGCCTGTTTCGCATCACCTAAAATTGCTACTTCTGTTTTAACATTTTTATCAATTTCAGACGGATCAATTTCAATGTGAATTACCTTAGCCTGTTTTGCATAGCGGCTAACATCACCGGTTACCCGGTCATCAAAACGCATACCAATAGCAATTAATACATCACATTCATTGGTTTTAAGGTTAGGTGCGTAATTTCCATGCATGCCTAGCATACCCATATTTAAAGGATGGTCTGAATCAAGCGCTGAATGCCCTAAAATAGTCCAACCTGCCGGAATACCCGTTTTAGTTAAAAAGGTATCCAGCTCTTTTTCTGCACCAGATAAAATAATGCCTTGTCCGTAAACAACAAATGGTTTTTGTGCATTATTTATTAATTCGGCTGCATCCTCAATTTTTGCAATATCCACTTTGGGTATAGGCCAGTAACTTCTTATACCGGTACTTTTTTTATAACTGTATTCCAGTTCACCAAACTGGGCATTTTTGGCAATATCAATTAATACTGGTCCGGGACGGCCCGATTTGGCCAAGTAAAAAGCCTTGGCCATAATCTCAGGAATTTCTTTAGAATTTGTGATCTGATAATTCCATTTGGTAACAGGCATTGAAATCCCAATAACATCGGTTTCCTGAAAAGCATCTGTACCTAATAAATTAGCTGCAACTTGTCCTGTGATGCATACAATAGGGGTTGAGTCTATCATTGCATCTGCCAGCCCGGTGATCAGATTGGTAGCGCCCGGGCCTGAGGTGGCTATACAAACCCCAACATTCCCGGAAACCCTGGCATACGCCTGGGCTGCATGTATTGCACCCTGCTCATGCCTGGTTAATATATGTTTAATGGTATTGTATTCACCCATCATGGCATCATAAACAGGCATGATTGCGCCCCCTGGATATCCAAACATGGTGTCAACACCTTCTTCTATCAAGCATCTTATAACTGCTTCTGATCCGGTCATCTTTATTTTATTATCTGCCATTTTTATATTATTCTTTGCTACTGTTTGTTTCATTTTTTACTGAATCATCGTGAATCATTTTTTTAAATCAATCGTATTCCACCTTGATCGGCCGAGGAAACCAAACTCGCATATGCTTTGAGCGCCTTTGATATTTCCCTGTTCCTGTTAAGTGGTGAATAAGCTTTTTCGCCTCTTTCGTTTTGTTTCTTTCTCCTTTTTTCCAGTTCTTCGTTGCTCAGTTTCACGTTAATGGAGCGGTTTGCTATACTGATTTCAATAATATCTCCGTCTTCAACGAGTCCAATTGCCCCACCTGCAGCTGCTTCTGGTGAA
>JBNLCS010000538.1:0-5315 GCA_050303935.1 Bacteroidales bacterium | reverse complement strand
ATAGCGTGCAGCCACAAAATCCTTGTCTTTCCGCAACAAACTGAAACGTTCCTTAATTGGAACCGGTTCCGGATATAATACATCATATTCCAGGGGACCTAACCGGTGCCTTTCAAAAAATCGTGCCATTGCCCCTCCCCTTACAGACATTGCGAGTCCAACTACAGCCATTACGGCATCAAATGTAGCGGTCCATATATGTCCTTTTTCATATTCGTCTGCCGCAGAAAAAATACCTACCGTAGCAAAAATAATTCCTGTGATTTCAGGCAGAACATAAGCAATTGGTGCAAGTACAGCACCTGCCACGGCTGCCCAAAATATCTGACTTATACTAAAAGGGTCTTCTTCCCCATCAAGCCACAACATTATCTGCCTTACAAGGGCCAGTGCACCTCCAATAAAAAAACCAACGATCCATAACCAGACAATAAATGCAAGACGACCAGTGGGGTCTGTGAAGCTGTTTGGATTATTCCTGGCAAACGAATAAGCATTAGAATCATGATCAATGCCTTCAGGGTCACGTTGCATCATCATCTTTAACCTTGGATGATAAAACCTCGGTCCAGCAATAAATAAATGTGTTTCCATATCGTAATAAAGCCCCTGGAAAAGGAAAGGGCACACAGGACTGGTTATTTTTTCATTTCCGTCTTTATCCATCACCACTGGTATTCCTGTAAGCGGATTGAAGGTGTATTTCTCTATTATTTGCCCTGACCTGTTGGTTAAAAATAAAATATTGCCTACCCTGTCTCGATGAACATAATACTGAATTCTGGTTGCTCCGATGGCAGACATGTCTCTTTCCATCATAAACATACCTTTGTCATCGTAAAGAAACCTGTCAATCATCCATGAATTCCTTTCTTCAAGGATTTTGTTCTGATAATACAAAAACCTTGTATTGTTTTTTACAATTCTCCTGTCATAGGTATCATAATAATTACGCATGATGGTCCTGCCGGAATTTTTATCTAAAATTCTTACCAATCGGTTAAATACATCATACTGATATTCATATTGATAATCTTTTTGCATGTTTCCACGCCTATCCCAGTAAATATGGCTGTTGACATAATGTAAGCCATTTTTTACATAACTCTCTATTGTAAACCCAACCTGGTTTGCCTGGTTATATTCCCGGAGAAACTCCGTTGTATTCACTACTTTATAACCATCACTATATTGCTTGGTAATAGTACCTTCGCTACTGGAAATTGTATTACCGGTAGCATCAAAATTTTGCCATTTACCATATTCAGGTTGTGATGTAAGATCATCAGCTTCAACCCTGCCTAGAACCGTTTTAACACGCCCCATACTATCATAAAAATTCAGATTGGCCTTGTTTTCCTTCAGGTCTTTTACAAGATGTGGGTATCCGGTATCATCGAAGACATATTCTTCTCCCGATACAATTTTTTGATTTGGAAGAAATGCCAGGGAAATTACTGATGGAGAAGGCGGGTCACCTACTGTTGTTGAAAAATGGACATGGCTCTTAATAACTCCCTGTGAATTGTGTTTTATTGCTTGTGCATGGTTATTTGCATACGATTGTTTATCCAGAAAATGTTTGTTATAAACATTATTTAATAATTCGGAATTGGTACGGTTTTCATGGACAGAACTCATTCTACCCAATTGATCATAATGATAGCGTGTATTTGGTGTGTTACTTCCGGGATAACTTATTAATCCCAATTCACCATTCCCCCTGTAACCCCCTTCTGTATATAGTTGTTGGTTGTCAATGATCATATTTTGAATTTGACCGTCTTTCCACACGTTGTTTAATGAATCATAACTGAACTCAACACGAATTTCTTTGTTTGAAAAACCATTATTATCTGTGGTAGCTACGCACCTGTTGGCACCGTCATATTTATACGTTTGCAACGTGGTGCCATGAATTACCGGTGTGAAACCCGGGGCCGCTGATACTTCTCTCTTTATAAGTCGTCCGGCATTGTCATAATCATGATTTACTAGAATACCATCCGGGGTAATCATTTCCTTAATATTACCTGTTTGCCAGTATTTAAACAGGTATGTATTTACTCCGGTAGCAGGTCTTGGCAACTGAGGAAAGGCATCATCGGGCAATGTACTCGTATCTCTCTCATTATAAATATTGTATGTATGGCTTACTATTTTTTTGTTCTGTGCATCTTTAATTTCAAGTACATTTCCATTTGCATCGTATTCATACCTTGAAATTTGTTCTGCTTCCAGGGTATTGGGACCCGAAGCCCCCGGTGATTGGTATTTTCCTTTGCTACGCAGTTCTCTTGTAACTTTTGTTAACCTTCCTATGTGATCAAATTCCTGGTAAACCCGGTTTCCCTTTCCATCTAACCGCAATCTTAAGTTTCCGATTGAATCATAATATTTATATTCCTTGGCCTTACCACTTTTATGAATAGTAAGTAGCTTGTTCATTGAGTTGTATGTTCGTTGTTCAACAACTTCACGACTTCCGGTTGGGCTTGTCATAATTAAAGTCAATAAATTACCTTCCGGGTCGTACGTAGCATTATATTCACCAGTAAGTTGAGATGCATTCGCCCTTAATTTACCCCTGCCGTTATACCTGAATTCATTGCGATAACCCTTCTCTGAAATTGTTGCCATAACATTGCCCATGCTATCGAATTCCTGTTGGGTTGTCATTATTCCCGAATCAAGATTTTCAACAGTCCAGTTTCCTGAATTATTAATCCATTTAAAGGCTTTTACGGTACCCGCTACTTTATGTCCGGCTTCATTATAAAAGTTAAATGCTTCATTTAAAACACGCACCTGTGAAACGGGATAATTCCCATCCACACTTCCGGCAACAGCCGCGTAAGTAATTCTTCCCTCGGCATCATAATACTGCACTTTCTTGTTTCCATATGAGTCCTTACTTTCTGTTTGTTGTCCCCAGCTATTATATACATATGTTTTAATAATTTTTCTGTTATCCTGTGTGGATAAATCTTCAATAATATTGATAATTTTCCCTTCTTCATCATAATTAATTTCTTTTTGTCTAACCGGATTAACATTGGGCGCATGAATAATTTTTGTTTTTCTGTTTTGCGGATCATAATTGTACTCAAAATAATCGTTAGAATCAGGATTTACCGCGCGGTTTGCATTGGGCGAAAATTCCTTCCACAGATTGTCTTCCGCGTCATATTCAAATGTTTTCTTTATTGCCAATCCCCGGGCATCATATATTTCAGATATCAGGTTACCAATTCGGTCGTATTCAAATTCATTATATACCATTACCGGGCGATTTCGATTGGCATCGGATGGCAGCGCAACATCCATTAGCTTGTAAGCGTGTTTTATTTGTTGATTATTAATGTTATACCAAAATTGTTCAACCAGGCCGCCATCATTTCTTCTTTCTATAAGTTGTCCCAGTTCATTATGTTTTAACGTGGTCCTGTTATTATTTCTATCTGTTTTAACCCGTATATTACCCCAGGGGTCATAGGTAAATTTTTCGGTTGCAGTTTCTTTGTCTGTAACAAGTGGTGACCGTGTAATTCGTTGATCATCTGTATCCGTGATTATCCTGCCCAACCTGGCAGTAGGAGTATTAATACCACCTATGGTATTATCTGAAAGTCCGCCCCTGAGATTATTTTTGGCATAATATTCAAATTTTGTTACTACACCCAAAGGATTGGCCTGCATAATAATTTGTCCGAAATTATTATGGTACCAGTAAGATATTCGAGTAGTAACAGCCTGACTGTGCTTTCCGGTTGTAATCTCAGGTTCTTCAACCCTATAAACTTTTCCATGATTTTGCGGCACATCGGATGTTTCATAATCATATAAATAATTTGTGGTTTTTCCCAGTGCATCCACACTTGTTTTAACATGTTGGTATTTGTCTTCATAGGTCCATTTCCATGTTAGTTTTTGAGGACTGGTTTGACCAGGGATACTGGTAAAATCTGATATTCCCACGGTATTTATTAATGGATCTGCATTCCCCATGCGCGGAAGGTGACGTTTCTCGAGCATATTGTTCCAGGCCCTGGGATCAGAGTTGACCGAATCAAAGTCAAACTCATTCCTGGTTTGAAGTGGGGTTTCATATTGTGTTAAATTACCATCATCATTATATTGTGTCTTAAATGTTACTGTACCTGAGTCAGTTGTCGCTATTATTTCAGTGGCCAACGTTTTAAGGTGCAACTCGTTAACGCCTGAAGGAAAGGAATATTCTGTAATATGGTTTCTTCGGTTACTTACTGAAGTTTTATTGGTGGAATACATAAAGTCGTATGTTCCTAATCCGTAATATTGTTTAGTAACCCTTCCTTCATTTGTAAATTCCATTACTACCACAGGAGATATCGGACTGCTGCCACTTCTTGTTAAAGCACCCTGTGAATCCTGTATTGCTTTTAACTTATTGTGTTTTAAAATGTTATTGGGCTCATTTTGATAGTCATAATGCCTTTCTTTTCCATTCGGGTAGCGGTTATGGCTGGCAGTAACCTCAGGAAAGCGGAAGGACTTCATGTTTCCCTCCGGGCCATAAATACTGTTTGAATTATGGTATTCATATTTCCATTTTCTACCAGTATCATCGCTTAACACATTAATTCTTGCTTTGTCATCATATTCAAAATACAATTTCAGGTCTAAAGAATCATTTACTGTGGTGAGTAAACTTACCTGGTTATGGATACTTTCAATTTTATTAAATGCACTGTCATATTGCATCATTAGCAGCCAGACACTGCTGTGCGTATTTGGCCTGATATAAATTTGTTTATATCCACCGGGCCATTCCAGTATACAATGTGTATCGTTATTTTTTACAGTTAATTTGGCAAATACTCCCCGGGGTGTTTTATATTCTAACGTGGTTGAATCTTTTGAAAAAACATAGACAATGCCAGTTTCACTTGTCCATAAAAAATCATCGTTTTCATTTTTTGAAAAATAAATGTTTAAATTGTGGTTCCATCCTATCCCCATTGGACCTGAATAGTCATTAAAACTGTGATAATTTTTTCTGATCACAGCACCCATTAACCTGCCGTTCAGGCTGATATCTGTTTCATTTAACACCACTTCCCCGGTGGCACAAACAACTGAATTTATGGCACCGCTTCTGTTACCCGGTTTGGAATACGATTCGGATGGGACTATTTCATTATTTATTTTTTGTCTTAATGGTTTGTTTACAACCGGCCATAAATGGTTTATTTTTTTTCCTAAAAACGGACCAATTCTTAATGAGCCGTGTATGTTTGTTTTTAGAATGGCAATATTCTGGTTAAAATTGTTTT
>JBNLCS010000537.1:0-2385 GCA_050303935.1 Bacteroidales bacterium | reverse complement strand
TTTTTTCTTTCGGTTATATCTCTCGAAGTAACCTGGATTTCAGAAGCCTCAACTTCCTTATTTTTAAATATTAATTTGCAAATTGATTCCAGCCATATTATTTCGCCGTCCTTTCGGTTAGATTTGTAGCTAATTGAGAAATTTTCTTTCGATTTTAAATTCTCCGAAAACACATTTTTTAATCGTTGCACATCTTCCTTATGCACAAGTTGGAAGATTGATTTTCCTGTAATTTCAGAGGGGGTATAACCTAATATTAATTCACTGGCCGGCGAAGCGTATCTGATTTTACCTTTAGGTGAAAGTTGACAAATAAGGTCCAATGAATTTTCGGCAAGTAACCTGAATTGTTCTTCACTTTTTTTTAAAGATTCCTGAACAACCCTTCGTTCTTCCACCTCAACGGTTAATTGTTTTGTTCTTTCTTCTACCCTTTGTTCCAGAAGTTGCTTATGTTCAATATCCTTTTTCCGTAATCTTTTTTCTTCAAGAATAACGGCAATTGTAAAGATGAAGTTCTTCAGGTATTCATTATATGGTTCAAATTCCTCGTGACTTTGAACATAAAATATAACATATCCAAAGACGGACTCTGTTATTTTTATAGGATAATAAACTATATCTTTTTCTAATTTTTCAGGTATGTTTTTTAAAATATCTACACTATATACACCCGGAACGTCATTTAATCCTTTTTTAACAAATTCAAAAATTGATTTTTTATCAGGCAGATTAGTTAAAATACTTTGCATTAAAAGCAATTGTCCCAACACTCTGGCATCAAGATTATTTATCATAAAATCAAATGCTTTTTAAATATTCTTCAGGGGCAATAAAAAAAGGATTGTGTACCACATTGCCCTTCACAATCATATAGGGATGAACTTTCAGGATATTCATGATTGTGCTTCCGTCAAAATCATTAGCATTATATTGACAAACAGCAGTTACCGGGCATGTTTTCAAAAGCATGCTAACTTTTGATTCATACTCCATTAACCGGTTTCCACCGTCAACATGCTGTACTTTAGGTGTCATTTCACCAATTACCCGTGCTGCACTATAGTTTTCGTCAACAGATTGCCTATAAAAACTTTTAAGGAGATTTAACATTCTTTCAGGGTCAAATTTATTTCCTTTAAAATAAACTTCTTCCGTACCAGATATTGTTAGTTTATCTTTTTTTAACGTTTCTTCCAAATCAATCTGATTTACTTTTAGTAAAGAAGAAAGTTTCTTTAAATTTACCTTTTTACTAAAACATGATACTTTTTCATTTGACAATAAGCCACTTATTAAAAATTTTAAAAGGGCATCCTGTCTTTCATTTTCGTCATTAAAAATCTGACAAATATGAACCCCAGCTTCGAAATGTTGATCTGTAAACCCCAGATTTATTTGTTTACCTCCCATGGTTGTTGAATTTATAATTCAAACATTATAAATTTAAGAAAAATATTCAAGAAAATCAATTACTTAAGTTAGGATTAATACTATTGTTAATATTTATAGGTTACTTATTAGATGGAAGCGTAAAGTAAAAAGTTGAACCTTTTCCTATTTTGCTTTCATACCATATTTTGCCACCCATTTTATTTACATATGCTTTGCAAATTGACAGGCCTAACCCTGTTCCATTTTGTTTTCTTATATGATTTTCTTCAACTTGCATAAAGCGTTCAAAAATAGAGTCTTTATGTTTTTTAGAGATTCCGCATCCTGTGTCTTGTACAAAAAACAATATATTATTCTTCTTAATTTCATATCCTGCTTTTATAGCCCCTTTCTCAGTGAATTTAAATGCATTAATAATCAGATTGTCCAATATTTGTCGAAGTTTAATGGGATCGGTTAACAGGATATGGTCATTTTGTTCAGGCTTACTTTCAACAAGAAAAATAACATCTTCTTTTTGCATGGATAGGTAAAAATTATTTATTTCATCAAAGAACTGCTTAATATTAATATTCGAATTTTTTATTTCAATTTGTCCGGTCTCAATTTTTGAAACATCAATAATATCATTTATAATATTAAGGAGCCTGTTACAGCTACGATTTATAATTTTGGCATAATGGTCTCTTTTTTCTTCACTGATATCTTTTTGGACAAGAATATCAGAAAAACCTATTATTCCGTTCATAGGAGTCCTAATTTCATGTGACATGTTACATAAGAAAGATGTTTTTAAACGGTCGCTCTCTTCTGCTTTATTTTTGGCATTTATCAGTTCATTTTCAATATTTTTTAACTTGGTAATATCGTGAGCAACCGAAAATGATATGCTTTCATCATAAACTATTTGGGCGTTCCATGAAAACCAAACCAAATTACCATTTTTACATACGTACCTGTTTTCAAGGTTTATGACATTAGCATTTACTT
>JBNLCS010000536.1:0-7429 GCA_050303935.1 Bacteroidales bacterium | reverse complement strand
AACGGTTTGGAACAGTTAAATATAGTGAGTCAGGATCCTCCTTTGCACAAAGAATGGCAATCGGCTATACTGGAAGAAATTGGCATCCGGAACTTTGAATTTGTTGAGAAAGAACCTGAAGATTTGTCAATGTCTGAAGCTCTTTACTACAAAAGTGTCGGACGCATTTTTGCGCCTTATTTCGATTGTAAGAACATGCTATTTGATACCAGTTTATTGACCAAAAAATTCAGTGAATTTCAATTTCTAGGAATGAAAAAGAATTTTCACAAGTTAATTCAATTTGCAATTTCTAAAGGTTTTGATGAAAACAGGCGTGTCATCCGACAAATAGATGCCGGTAAAGTTGTCACTTTATTAAGAGAAACAGGTGAATATATGTTGCAGGCACAAGCTTGATTTTTTAGCGCAAAAAATGGATAGTTATAATACAAGGAAAAACATACATGTTAGGAAAATTAATAGAAGCTTCCAAAAACAGCTTTACCAGATACTGATACCATTTGATGAAAATATAAAAAAAAGAATGTTTAAAGAGAAGAGAATATCTGTTATAGTACATTGAAAGAATTATGGAAGAAAAAGACTTTATGTCATTGACATCGGTTCTTAATAAATCAAGGCTATAATGAAGAAAAAAGATTTGGGGACGAGAAATTTTCGAAGTGGGGGAATTGTATCAAGACTGGTAGGGAAAATATGAATAAATAGAAAATTCAAATAAACTTCCCTTAGAAGGGACAGTTTATTAATGGAGATAAAAAAGCCAATACCTAATACTTTGTAGTTTAAGCGACAAGTACCTGCTTGATAAAAGTGGGGTGATCGAATCTGTAACCGACATACTCAAGAACATTGGCAATATTGAGCATTCCTGGTATAAGTTGCCATGCAAATGCGTTTTTCCATTTTTCTGTAAAACTCGTATGTCTTGAACAATCATTTACCTAAAAACTGCCCGAGATATCCACAAAATCAATGCATCTGACTTAACGTAAAGAAATTGTTCGTGCGGTAGCCTTTGTTGTTGAATTAGGGACTGTAATAAAATGTTTCATTAAATCAGTGATACTGTGATTTTAGAAACGATAGTGAACTGAAATTACTTAGTCGAACGGATCCCGATGCCATGCAATCGGGATCCTGGGTCTTGTTTCCGGTACCTTGGTGCGAAAATATTTTTTGTTTTTTCTGGCATACCTTGTCAGCTTGCTACGAGGTAGATTATTTTTAATCTATTAAAGTGGAAATATCAAAAATAATTAAAGCATTAGCCTAAAATCCCCCTTTAGTTTGGCACAATGTTCACCTATTAATTAATCAAACTTTTATTACTTTACTTCAATGTAATTTTAAAATCATTTCACTAACTAAAACAAAAGCTAAATGAAAAAAACGAAACTTTTTATTACTATTATTGTTTTAATGCTTGGTACAGGTATGTCCCAGGTAGAAGCACAGGACAGGACTGTTTATTTCGACGTTAATGCCAATGGCGTGTCAAAGCCCATAACCTGGGGGCTCGATTTGGCCTGGCTCAGCGAAGGAAATATACGTCGGGGTATTGGCTTCATGGGGGCCAATCAGATAGATGTGGTACGATCGTCATTTATTCCAACTGACCCGGTGGTTAATGGACAACTCACGGGGAACTCCCTTACCAATACAAACTTACGTTTAGACATTATTGACAACTGGCTGTCCCCCAGCGTAAAGGTCGTATTAAACTGTGACCATCCTTCAGTTCACTCCTGGTATGCAGGAAATGCTGCCAACTGGGCCGAGTTAATAGATGTAACCACAAGCATGCATGAAAACATTGGACGGACTGTTATAACAGTTTCACCTTTTAATGAACCTGATTATACGGTAACCGGCCAGGGTACAATGCAGGATTTTTACAATATCTGTGGTGAATTAAGGAACAAACCTCATTTTAACAACATTCGGATTAGTGGCGGTAACACACTGAATACAGATGAAGCATTAAACTGGTATAATTATTTGCAGTCAAGGTTAGACGAAGGGAATACACACCAGCTTGCCGGCAGTTTTAACAACTATGCCAATTTTTTTCAAACTGTTAGGGCTAACGGCGACCATGCCAGTAATGATGAGCTTCATAATGTAATGGAGGCCATGGTGGGCGTTGAATATGGTATGCAAACCGGAATATGGTGGGGTACTGCTGAATATGCCCGTGGTGAGTTTGTTAAAGCCAGCGATGGTGTTCGTTTAGGATATGCCGAGCACCGTACCAATTGGACAGCAGCCTCTGTTTATCGTGCCCCAGATGGCAAGGTGCAGGCTTTTATTGGTGGTTCGGAAAGACAAGCAGCCACCACAACCTATCGCTTTGTTTCACAAAACGAAGCTGTTTTCTTTGATGGATACGGTCCATACTATGAATACACCATTACTTATCCTGGTGGGGCTGTAGGTAGTTACCAAAACGGGCAGACCAATGCCGAAAAAGTTATCAATATTACATGGGGCGAGGATATACAACCGGTGATTGATGGAACGTATAAAATAGTTAACCGAAATAGCGGAAAAGTATTGGAAGTTGCAGGTCAGTCTACCGCCGATGGAGCAAACGTGCAACAAGGTACATATTCCGGAAATTCCAGCCAACATTGGAATGTAAACCCTGTAGATTCAAGGATAGGCGGGGATTGGAGTTATTTTTCCATTACATCCGCCCAAAGCGGAAAATCACTTGATGTGGATAACTGGTCACTCAATAACGGTGGTAATATATTTATGTGGGCAACAGCACTGGGGTCAAACCAGCAATGGTACCTTGAATATGCTGAGGACGGTTGGTTCTATATCCGCAGCAGGCACAGTGCCAAAGCACTGGATGTTTATAATAACAGTACTGCTGATGGTGCGAATGTTGACCAATGGGACAAAGCAGGAATTAATCAGCAATGGCGTTTCTTACCAGTTGGGGCGCCCATAGAATTTAATACGCCCAATGCACCAACCAGTTTGTCTGGCAACGGAAACCCTTCCTCAATTTCTTTAAACTGGAATGCAAGCTCATCGCCTGATGTTGCCGGGTATACCGTTTTCCGTACAGCCGAGGGTGAAGCTTATAATACCATTGCAAGAAATGTTACCTCCACGTCATATACCGATAATGATGTATCATCTGGTGTACAGTATTATTATAAAATAAAAGCTGTGGACGGTTCACTGAACTACTCTGCTTATTCCAATGAAACCGGGCCACTAACAACGGGCAGCTCAGGTTCTTCTTCTTCAAGCGGTGGTATATTTAACGGCACATATTCATTTGTTGCCCAGCATAGCGGAAAAGCGCTTGATACTTATAACTGGGGAACTGGTAATGGAACAAACATCGTTCAGTGGGCTTACTGGGGTGGAAATACCCAGCGTTATAATGTAACACATATTAGCGATGGGTATCATAGGATCAGCCCTGTAATCTCAACTGGTCAGGCCTTTGATATTGACAGTTGGTCAACGGCAAATGGTGCTAATTTGATGACTTGGTCGTGGGCTGGTGGTACCAACCAAAGGTACAGGTTTGAAGGTGAAGTTGGCGGTGTTTACAGGATCATTCCCGAACATAGTCAAAAATGTATTGATATTGAAGGTGGTTCAACTGCCGATGGCGCCAATGCTTTTCAATGGACCTGTATTTCGGGAGCACAAAACCAAATGTTCGAGGTCGTAAGTAATAGCAGTGCATATGCTAAAGAAAATACTAAAACATTTGCCATGTATCCAAATCCGGCAACCAGTCACTTTAACCTGAACCTACAATATTTAACTGAGGAAGGTGCTGATTTATCCATTTACAACAGTATAGGGGTTAGGGTATTGTCATGCTTAATTTCACAAAACGACCAGGAGGTTGGTATTATTGGACTTGAACCAGGGCTTTATTTTGTTAAAGTGAAGCAGGGAGATATAACACATACGGAAATTTTGTATAAACAATAATTTTCATTTATATTAATTAGTATCGGCCAGAAAACCCCTAAAAAAATAATGCAATCAGAGTTGGGAAAATGCAGGGGTTTTCTGGCTGATTAATTAAATGCCGGGCATATTTAAAAAGTCATAAGGGCACCTCTAAAAACCTCTTTCTATTCCAAGTGGCTGCGAAAAACAAATCCTTCGTTGTCAGGTGAAACCTTTCCTCAACGCAGCTACGGCTGCGCTTGCGGAATATTTCACCTTCCGTCTTGTCTTTGTTTCTCTCGCTCATTTTCACGACTCAACAGGTTTTGAGAGGTACCCATAAATAGTAACAATAAGTACATGAATTATATTGCACAGTGCTTTTACCACCGCGCACTGTGCAATATTTTTTCATAACCTCTTTTTGTCAAAATCACAATAGAGTTCAGTTTTTCCAACATGGAACTACATCAGTGCCTGATTCATTAAACATGTTTTATAGCATGTCAATAAAATTTAAAAAGTGCGATGAGTGTAACAATTGTTACATTTTATCGGGATTAAAGCCATTTTCTTTGTCCGAAAATAAATATTAACTAATAAAAATAGATTTAAAAATGAGCATGTTTTGTTTTCAATGTCAGGAAGCTGCAAAAGGTACCGGTTGCACAAGCGTTGGGGTTTGTGGTAAAAAAGATACAACTTCAAACCTACAGGATTTGTTGGTTTATGTTTCTAAAGGTGTTTCTATTATGGCTGGTACAGCCAGGGAAAATAACCTTTCAACTGAAAGGGCGGACAAATTTGTTTTTGATGCCTTGTTTACTACTATTACAAATGCCAATTTTGATGATGCTAAAATTATTGCAAAAATAAAAGAAGGTATTAATATACGGGAAGTTCTTAAACAACAACTTATTGATAAAGGGGTTGCGTTGTCAGCTGACCAACTACCACAAGCAACCTGGCTAGCCGAAAATGATGATGCAATAAAAGCCAAAAGTACTTTGATAGGTATTTTAACTGAACCAAATGAAGATATACGTTCATTAAAAGAACTTTTAACTTATGGTGTAAAAGGTATGGCTGCCTATGCTGAACATGCATTTAACCTGGGATATACTGATGAGAAAGTGTTTGCATTTATGCATAAAGCCTTAATTGCAACAACAAGAAAAGATATTACAGTAGATGAATTGGTTGCCTTAATTTTGGAATGTGGGGAATATGGTGTGAATGTTATGGCCCTGCTGGATAAGGCAAATACTGAATCATACGGGAATCCTGAGATTACAAAAGTAAATATCGGGGTAAGGAATAATCCAGCTATCTTAATTAGTGGCCACGATTTAAAAGATATGGAAGAACTGCTAAAACAAACCGAAGGCACTGGCGTTGATGTTTATACACATAGCGAAATGTTACCGGCGCATTATTATCCAGCTTTTAAGAAATACAGCCATTTTGTTGGAAATTACGGGAATGCATGGTGGAAACAAAAAGAAGAATTCGACACGTTCAATGGTCCTGTTTTATTCACCACAAATTGTATCGTTCCCCCTAAAGACAGTTACAAAGACAGGGTGTATACAACGGGTGCATCCGGGTTTGATGGTTGTGTGCATATCGAAGATAGAAAAGATGGCCAGCCAAAAGATTTTTCAGTAATTATTGAACATGCCAAAAAACTACCGGCACCAACTGAAATTGAAACGGGTGAGATTGTTGGCGGTTTTGCCCACAACCAGGTTTTGCAATTGGCAGATAAAGTTGTTGATGCTGTTAAAACCGGGGCTATAAAAAAATTCCTTGTAATGGCCGGTTGTGATGGGAGAATGAAAGGACGGGAATATTACACTGATTTTGCTGACAAACTACCAAAGGATACGGTAATACTTACTGCCGGATGTGCAAAATATCGTTATAATAAATTACGGTTGGGCGATATTAATGGTATTCCCCGTATACTTGATGCCGGACAGTGCAATGATTCATACTCGCTTGCAGTAATAGCACTTAAACTAAAAGAAGTGTTTGCATTAAATGATATAAATGAGTTGCCCATAGCTTACAATATTGCATGGTACGAGCAAAAGGCTGTAATCGTTTTGTTAGCCCTTTTATACTTGGGGGTAAAAAATATTCACCTTGGACCAACACTTCCAGCATTTTTGTCACCCAATGTTGCTAAAGTATTAATCGATAATTTTGGAATAGGAGGGATTGGAACTGTTGAAGAGGATTTGGCTTTACATTTGGATGAAATGCCCGTGTAAGAAAAATAAACCCAGATTTGTCATTAGGTCGTTTCTCCTAATGACAAGTGTGAAGGCTGGAAGGTTGAATCTGTTTTTAATCCCGAATTAGAAAATCTTACAATTCAGTTTTGCTGAATTGTTTAGATTTACTTATTCGAAATGTCGATTAGATCTTCTAATGACATTTTTGGGATAAAAAGGTTATCAAAAAAAGTTGTTTAGCATAACACTTCAAACGAAAGAGGTTTGGGGATTTAGCTGATTAATTGAAGACTATCCGAATTAAACAGAATTGTTCGCATGACTTTTTTTGATAACGTCCTTTTTTTATTGGTTACGTATTCTTTTTGTTTCTTATTTTGTTATATTATGAGGTTGATTTAGTTATGTTGCCGGGTTGTTTACTAATTAGAGCCAGTCTATAAATTTAAGTGTTTAGTTCAGAAAGTCCGAGAGCAAGCCTGCTTGCCGCAGGCAGGGCGTGTAAAAATTTTAAACCGCAGTCACGCCTTAAGCGGGAAGAGGATTTAAAATTTGGGCAACAACGCAGCTATTGGATTTTATGGACAAACAATAATTAGTTTCTAAGTAGTTTTTACAATCTATTCTTAAAAAGTGGTATGTTTTATAACGCTTGTTAATTAATTCTTACTTTTTTGGTTTTTATTTACGAAATGATTATGTATCATTGGGTTTAAAACATCTTTTATTGAAACAATTTTTGCGAAATTGGGTATATTTTGTAAATTACTTAAAAAAAACAAGATGAGGTTAGGACAGAAACTTATTTTACTCGTTTTGGTTTTTACTTTTCATGCATGTGGTCCCGGTTATAAAACAGGCGACAGCAACATCAAAGAAATTAAAAACATTCATAATGTAACGGTAGTTAAACGAAGTAAGTATAAAGTTGAAACAGAGAAGGAAAGAAGGAAAGAACAACGTAAAATAAACAGGTCGCGTTGGAGAAAACAAATGAAACGTTAATAGTTTCAAGAACCTGCCCGGAATAAAATTTTACAGGATCTTTTTGTTTGGTGAAACTGGGATTAGTCATCGAATTATAGTAACAGATCCGGTTATACTACTTTGGTCTTCAAATTGTATTACAAATTGGTACAATCCCATTGGTAATGCATCGTAAGTATTTGACATGCCATTCCATTCAAATTTTTCGAAAGTTTCAATGTTTCTGTTAAATACAATGTTACCCATTTTTGAAAATATTACAAGTT
>JBNLCS010000535.1:0-3560 GCA_050303935.1 Bacteroidales bacterium | reverse complement strand
AGTTTCTACATAGCTAATTGATTCTGGTTCAACTTCACTTATAGAATAGGCATTTGATATAACATCAGCCTGTCCTTGAATACTAGGTGCTACAAATCCCGCTCTTCCGTTTCCATCATTGTTAATTGCTGATCCTTTTATTATTGCATAAATATTATCACCGTCCTTTAAAGCTTCATCAAGTAATTTCAATGCAACAATTCCACCTCCTTCTCCGGAATTTGTTCCGTTTGCGCTTTTATCAAATGCACGGCAATGACCATCTGGTGAACCAATGAAACCTTCTTGATATAAATACCCTTCAGTTTTCAAATTCATTATAGAAACACCTCCTGCAAGTGCAATATCACATTCGCCAGAAATTAATGCCCTGCTGGCTATATGAATAGCTACAAGGGATGAAGAACATGCTGTATTTATTAATACACTCGGACCTTTTAAGTTCAGTTTATAGGATATTTTTGTACATAAATAATCTTTATTGGTATATAGGTTGGTATAAAATGTTCCATTCTCTTCAACTTTCCCATTAAGAAAAGCACTGGCTTCCCAATTAAAACTGGGGGATGCACTGGCATATAATCCAATTGCTCCTCTATATACTGAAGGATCATACCCTGCATCTTCAAGGACATGCCACGTCCATTCAAGAAACTTTCGTATTTGAGGGTTCAATAAAATTGATTCTTTTTTTGTGTAATTAAAAAATTTTGCATCAAATAGATCTCTGTCCCTTAAAATCCCACCTGGAGATTTAACATAATTAGGATTTTGTAATAATTTTTCATCAACCCCATTTCCTTTAAGCTCTTCATCAGAAAGAAAGGAAATTGATTCTATACCTTTTTTTAAATTATTCCAAAAAGAAAATATATCCTTCGCTCCAGGAAAAGCTCCTGATATACCTATGACAGCTATTTCCAGACCCGTTCTATTTGATCGGTTATTCATTTATTAAATATAATTAATTAGTTTTACCCTTATTATTTCTTAATCCTTGGAGTTTTTTTAGTTTTTTAATTTTATTTTTATCTGATAGAAAATGTTGATTTTCATCACCTTCATTTGATTCATTCTTTAAATAACCAGCGAGCAATGCAACTGTAGGATATTGAAATACCTTAATCACTGAAATATCTGCTTTTGTAATTTCTTGAATTCTTCTATTAATCTCAATAATATTTAATGAATTCCCACCTATTTCAAATATATTATCATTTATACTAATCTTATTTAGTTTAAGAACATCCTTCCATATTTTCAAAATGATTTTTTCAATATCATTACGAGGCTCAATAAATTTTTTATTACTTTCTATTTTGACTTCCAATTGTTTTAATTTCTCTTTATCAATTTTACCATTTGAGGTAACCGGAAAAATATCAACTTGAATGTATTGAACTGGGATCATATATTCAGGTAAATGATTTGATAAAAAAAGTTTAATTTCTTCCTTATTAATCTTATCCTCACATACCAGAAATGCACATAGTATTTTATTTTCCATATTCCCTTTTACAATAATTACAGCATCTTTTATTCCCGGATATTGTTTTAGTCTAATTTCAATCTCAGTAAGTTCAATACGATATCCCCTAATTTTAATTTGGTTATCGGCTCTACCAATATATTCTATATCGTCTTCTCCATATTGTCTGACCAAATCACCTGAAAAATAGTACCTACAGTTAGGTTCCTCATCTATTCCTGCAAACCTGTTATTTGTTAATTCAGGTTTATTAATATATCCTCTTCCAACTCCTTTACCTGCTACACACAGTTCTCCGATAACACCAGGCACAACTATTTTTTTGCTTTTATCCAATATCAATATTTTTAAAGTTGGTAAGGGAAATCCTATCATACTCCTGTTTTGTTCTATTTCAATTTTCCCGATTTCTTTATATGTATTATGAATTGTTGTTTCAGTAATACCATACATATTAATTATTTTTATATTAGGATATCTTTTTACGAATTTTTTTAAAATAATAGGATATAAGGCTTCTCCTCCAAAAATGATGTATCTCAGATTTAATCCCGCAATATTATTTTCCATTTCATATGTTAATATCCTTTTAAAAACGCTTGGAGTTTGATTTAAAACAGTCACCTGTTCCTTCTTCAAAAGATCTAAATAATTTTTAATATTATATCTCATATCTTGAGATACAACAATAAGTTTACCTCCACTTAGTAAAGGTCCATACATTTCCCATACTGAGAGATCAAAACAATACGAATGAAACATAGTCCAAACATCTCGATTGTTAAAGAAAAATTTTTGATCTTCATTGAAAAACAATCTAACTACGTCTTCATGTTCTATAACTACTCCTTTTGGTTGACCTGTTGATCCTGATGTATAAATAATATAAATTATATTTTGAGAATCGTTGGTAGATAATAGATTCTTCAAATTGTTATTGCTATATATCTTTTCATCAGATATATTTAATTTTCTGCAATTGAAAAATAATTTATCATCTGTCTCTTTATCGTATAGAACAATTTCCGGACAAGCATCTTTTAGCATAAACGATATCCTGTTGCTAGGATAATTAGGATCAATTGGCATATATCCACATCCAGATTTAATGGTTCCAAGAATACTTATAATTATATTTTCTGAACGAGATTGAAGCAACCCTACAACGTCACCAGGTTCTAATCCTTGCCTTTTTAATTCAAAAGCAATTTGATTAGCCCGATTGTTTATAACATTATAGCTAAAATGTTTATTATCAAACATTAAAGCAATTCTATTTCCATTTTTTTCTACTTCCTCCTCAAATATTTTATGTACAGTTTTACAATTTGGATATTTACTTGATGAATTATTAAAATTTTGAATTATTCTTTCTTTTTTTTCACTTGTCAATAATTCAATATCACCAATTTCGATTTCAGGTTTTTTTAATACTTGATCTATTATAAAATTAGTATACTCAATAAAACTTTCTATTCTTTTTCTATTAAATAATTTGGTATTATAACTAAAATTAAGATTTATTGTCTCTCCTATCTCAGTTATTGTCAGGATAAAATCAAACTTGGTAATTCTTCTTTCAAAATCAAAAATTTTTATTTCAAAATTATTTTCATTGGAGATTTTAGATATTTGATTGTTAATATTAGTATTTTGTAATACCAATAGAATATCAAATACAGGATTCCTGCTAGCATCTCTTAGCAGTTTCAATTTCTCAATTAATTCCTCATAAGGATATTCATCATGCTCAAAAGATTCTAATGTTTTATATTTTACATCATTGCAGAATTCATTAAATGATTTATTACTATTAGGATAATTTCGTAACGCAATAGTATTAATAAAAGACCCCATCACATCGTGAAGAGCAGGATCATTTCGTCCGGCCACCGGTGTGCCAATAATAATATCTTCCAGTCCGCTTAACTTTGATAATAAAATATTAAATACAGATAAGACAAACATGTATAAAGTAATATGTTGGTTTTTACAAAACTCTTGGATATTATTTCTGACCTTTTTATTAAGAATATGATCTATTGTAGCCCCATTAAAACTTAGTACAGAA
>JBNLCS010000534.1:0-2707 GCA_050303935.1 Bacteroidales bacterium | reverse complement strand
CCGGTAAATCTTATCCCCGTATAGCATCAATAAGCCATCTCCCGAATTAATTAAACAATTTATTCCAAACTTTTTATAATATACGTTTAAACCACCTTGGTATGATATATAATTTTGTAAACCGTATACTCCGCGGTTTCTGTCATAGCTGTAGCTACCTCCAGCAGAAATGGTCAAACTGTCCAACAAAGGTATAGATTTAAAATTATAGCCTGCGTTTAAAGAAAATCCGCCATTATCACGAATGCTTAATCCTGATACATTTGTCTTGGGTTTGGCATAGTGGTACATTAATAAATAATGTTTTATAAAAAAATTATTAAATTTTGAAAAGCCTGATAAACCAGCCAAAAATGTCTCCCTTATGGTGTCTGTTTGCCTGCTGGTCCAATCTATCCAGGCTTGTTGGTACCCGTTTGAATATTTGTATTTCAGTAAGCAGCCTTCTAGTAAAGCCCGGTAATAATATAAAGAATCATGTAAGAACGAAGAAGGAAAATTGATAAGGTTTTGCCTGTTAAAAGTACCAAACAGAAACTTAATCCTTTCACTTTCATAGTTGTAATTTGCAATTAGTTTTGGTTTGATATTGTTAACTAATGACCCAAATTCATACGTGTAATCAATTCCAAATTCAATATTATGGTTTAATACATTAACATTGTTCGATAATTTAATTCGGTTACCAAAAAAAGTTTGATGATCTGTATATTCATTAAAATATTCGCGATTATCTAAAAAACCTTCAAATGCTGAATGTAACGCAAAGGATTGCCCCTGGCAATTCAAAGTAAGGATTATGCTTAAAAGAAATAAAATTCTGGTATACATTTTATAATAATTCAACTATTTTTTCCAGTCCAATTCCCCTTGAACCTTTTATCAATATATTAAAATCACTGTAATTTCTTAATATTCCACTATCTGTAAGTTCTTTAACATTTAAAAATGTATTAGATATTAGATTTTTTGATGCTCTTTGAAAACGCTGACCAACCACCACAACATCATCAAATTTATACTTTGTTATTAGTTCTATAATGTTTTTATGTTCAGTGTCTTCAGTTTCTCCCAGTTCCAACATGTCACCAAGAATAACCACTTTTTTACCAGCTTTTAATTCTTGAAAATTTTTCAAGGCGAGTATCAAACTTGTTGGGTTCGCATTATATGCATCAAGAACTATTTTATTCCGGGTAGTTTTTACATATTGTGACCTCATGTTTGTAGGTTGGTAATTTTTTATTTTATCGACCATTAAAGGAATATCAACTTTGAAGAAGTGTCCTATGCACAATGCAGCAACTATGTTTTCACAATTATATGATCCAATCAAATTTGTTTGTATTTCTATATTTACATTGTTAATGTGTGCTATTATTGATAAAAAAGGATTACTATCTAATATTTGTCCCCATACATTATCTTGTTCACTACCAAAAGTAATTTTTTTTACTTGTGTTGAGTTACATTCAATCAATAATCTTTCATTTTTACTGTTGCAAAAAATGGTGCCATTATTATTCGAAAGATGTCTGTAAAGTTCTGTTTTTGTTTTTACAATTCCTTCGAAAGAGCCAAAACCTTCAATATGTGCTTTGCCAACATTTGTTATAAGGCCTAAATCCGGTAGTGCTATTTTACATAATAATTCTATTTCACCCTGATGATTAGCTCCCATTTCAATAATAGCAATCTCTGTTTCTTGGGTAAGGTTCAGTAAACTTAATGGTACGCCTATATGGTTGTTTAAATTACCTTTAGTTGCTATTACATTATATTTTGTTGATAAAACACTATAAACCAATTCTTTGGTTGTTGTTTTTCCATTGCTTCCTGTTATGGCTATTATTGGGATATTTAATTTTTTACGATGTAATGTGGCTAAATCCTGCAATGTTTTTAAAGTATCATGTACGAATATGCATTTTTTCTGGTTTTTAAGTCCTTCATCATCAATAATGGCATATTTTGCCCCTTTTTCAAGGGCTTCAATAGCAAATTTATTTCCATCAAAATTATTGCCCTTAAGTGCAAAAAACAGGGAGCCTGGAATAATATTTCTTGTATCAGTGGATACCAAGGGGCTCTCTTGAAATAAACTATAAATATCTTTTATATTCATTTTACGAATTTACTCCCGATAAAAATATAAAAAAAGGCCATCTACTTTAAAAGATGGCCTTTGAATATATTATTTATATTATATTAAAATCCAGCAGGGCTTCCTACCCTTGTCATGGCACAACGGAACCCAAGGTCGTCCCTTGCTTGTTTTTCGTCAAGGTACCTTCTTGCACCTGGGCTCAACCAATATGCCCTGTCTTTCCATGAACCTCCTTTAAAAACTCTTACATTATCGTTAATTAAAGAAGAAAAATCACTATCTTTTTGTGAATACATTCTTTGAGACCCTGGCCCTTTTTCATCTTCTTCGTTGTTGTAATCAATACTGGATTCAAAGTCAC
Organism: Bacteroidales bacterium; assembly: GCA_050303935.1. GTDB lineage: Bacteria > Bacteroidota > Bacteroidia > Bacteroidales > JBNLCS01 > JBNLCS01. Next base: position 239 of record JBNLCS010000534.1, on the reverse strand, counting down.
CGTCTTTATAATTTCTGTAATCAGCTTTTGAGTAATTATATCTTCCAGCAGCTTCTTCGTCTGTAATCATCCTTCTCCTTAATCTTCCGAGGCTGTCTTTTTCTGCAATGTTCCCTTCTTCATCCCTTACAAGGGTTTGGTAAACATTACCACGATATGGGTTAAATTCATCAAAATCTTCAAAAGTTAAAGGCCTGTATACATCAGCTACCCATTCGTTAACATTTCCGGCCATACAA
>JBNLCS010000533.1:0-2600 GCA_050303935.1 Bacteroidales bacterium | reverse complement strand
GGTATGAAAAAATCATTTATTCCGTCACCATCAGGGGTAAATACCAGGGGTACAAAAATTTCAGGTTCTATTTCAACACAAACTACATTGGAATTATTGGTGTATGTTTTACCAAGAATTTCAGTTTTAGCTAAAACTTTGTAACATATTTCATTATCATATATGCCTTTATCAATAGCACTGATATTATCAATGTAAATGCTTTCATTTGATCTGGCTATTTCTTCTTGTAAATTATTTTCATTATCTCTCAAAACTATATATTGATTATTTAAAGTGTTCCATATGTTACCTGCAGTCCATGTTAAATATATTTCATCTTCTTTTTTATTTGCTGACAAAACCATATTTTTTAAAGTATCAGATAAAAACACATGGTTGTTGCACGCATCCAATGCTATTAATTGATAATGGTTAATGCCATCTTTTTTTGCTTCAGTATCAATAAATGAAAATTCACCAAAAGTTTTTCCAGTAAATGATTTCAGTAATATGGTATCATTATCTAAACGATAAAGATTATACATCGAAAGTTGAGAATTTGGATCGACAACGAAACTTAATTCCACATCACCGTTGTTTACAATCACGTTGCCCGGTACAATAAAAGTTGGATGATCAGGCCCTTCAGTATCAATATCTGCCCGGTTTGAAGATGTTGTTTTTTGATCGGAATTGACAGCCCTTATATAATAACTATAATTCCTGTCGATTTCTACATCAGGAATTACGTAATTTGTATCTGACGTAGCCCCCACTATTTGTCCCGTAATAAAATCAATTACCTTATATTCTTCAATATTGTCCCAACCTTTATATTTAAACCACTTTAATTCGATTGCATTGTCACATGAATCGTAAACTGCTTTTAGGTACATAGCTTTATGAAAGCCTGAATACGTACCATTTGATCCAGCTACCCTATAACTTGCAGAATCCCGGGATAAATTAAATTCAGGATCAATGTAAAATAAGCGATCATTGGTTGAAATCGTATCAAGCGGATTGCATGTACGGAAGTTCGGGTCAGAAAGCAGGTTTAACCGGCATATTTCTACATTTAAATTGGTAAGATTATCAACCGGTTCCCAGGAAATTATTACAGAACCTGTATTAGGATCAATAGATACAGAATCTATCACTACCTGAACTTGCTGAGACAACGTTCTATTCAATCCTGCAATAACAAGGAAAATTATGAAACAATATTTAAAACTTATATTTACCTTTTTCATTTATTAATTCTCCCAAACATATATTATATTCGGTAATTAGTTCATTGAAAATCTGAGATACAGGCTTAATTTCATTAATCAATGCTGAAACCTGTCCAATTTCAACTTCACCATTATCTATATCGCCATCAAAAATTGCCTTTTTAGCCCTTCCTTTACCCAATAAACTCAACAATTCACTAACACTGGCGCCATGATTTTCAGCTTCGGTAATTTCTATATAAAAATTATTGAATGCCAGCCTTACCGGTATCAATTTTTTTAAAATTAAACGTGTTTCGCCCTCTTTTATTTCACAGATTCTTTTTTTAAAATTATCATGTGCTGATGATTCCCGTGAAACAGCAAACAAACTTCCAATCTGCACGCCGTCTGCTCCAAGTGCCATCGCTGCAAGCATTGACCTTCCGTTTGATATCCCACCGGCAGCAAGTAAAGGTATATCTGTCACTTTTTTTATTAGGGGAACAAGTGTAATAGTGGTTGTTTCCTCTCTTCCATTATGCCCTCCTGCTTCAAAGCCTTCTACAACTAATGCATCTACACCTGCTTCAACAGATTTTATGGCACCTTTTGTATTGGCCACGACGTGTACCACTTTAATTCCTGCATCCTGTAGGATATTGGTCCATTTAGCGGGATTACCAGCTGAGGTAAAAACTATTGGAACTTTTTCTTCTATAACTGTCTTAATTATTTGGTCAACATCATTCTTGATTAAAGGAATATTTACCCCAAACGGATTATTGGTATGTTTATGAATTTTATTTATATGTATTTTCAATATTTCCGTGTCCATTGATCCGGCCCCAATTAATCCTAATCCACCTTGTTCACTCACTGCCACTGCAAGCTTCCAGCCACTGCACCATACCATTCCTGCTTGAACAATAGGGTATTTAATTTTAAAAAGTTCACAAATTCTGTTGTTAGCCATGTCAATTATTCAATTTTATATCACTAAATTATAAATATATTTTTTTTCATTGGTGGTTATGTTAAATTTGTTGGTTTTGTTGACAAGAAGCAGCATCTAATGAGGATAATTGAAAATTTTCTTACCTGGAAGGATAAACATTTAAAAGAAAAGCAATTCATGCTTTTATTAAGTATGATTGTAGGTATATCTGTTGGTTTAGCATCTGTGGTGATTAAAAAACTTGTGCATTTAATCCAACAATTTTGCAGTAACCTGGCAGAAACAAACGGACATTTTCTATACATTATTTTTCCTTCCATTGGATTATTGTTAACTGTATTGTTTATCCGCTATATCAATAAACGACCCGTAAGACATGGTATACCAAGCGTGCTGTTTGCAATTTCAAAAAACAACGGAAAAATTAACCGGCATAATTTATATTC
>JBNLCS010000532.1:0-1841 GCA_050303935.1 Bacteroidales bacterium | reverse complement strand
GTGAAAAAAAAGACCTTATACTTGGGATTTCAGGTAGTGGAAATTCAGAAAATGTTGTAAAGGCTATCAAACATGGAAATAGTATTGGTGCTACAACAGTTGCCATGGTGGGCTTTAAAGGGGGGAAAGCTTCAAAGCTGGCAACACATTATCTACTAACCCCGGTTGACGACATGGAAATGGTGGAAGACTTGCACCTGGTATGCTTTCATGCCATAAAGCAACGATTAATCCAGTTAATAAATGCAGACCAAAAAAGCCTTGGTGATAAATATGATAACAGGATGAAGCCCTAATAGAGAATTTTTACACATACGAAACCGGATTACCTATATATAGGTGACTATAATAATGAGTCGTTTAGTTGTTTTGGCTTTAATGTTGTAGGTAAGTTTGACCTATTTTAAAAACAACGGTTTAATTTATTTCTAAATATTACTGTTACGCATTGTTTTCAAAATTACTATTTATATATTATTTAGATAAATCGATTTAATTCATGTTATAAATGTCTTTATATAAATACGTTATCAAAAGTCAATGTAAACGTTGTAATTCATATCTTTAAATAATATTAAAATATCTTTTTTTCTTTTTTAACAATCGTTATATATTTTTGTTAACCGTTAATATCAATTGGATTAATTTTCGGTTCTTTTGATTAATAAAACTTACGTAATACAAATAAATGATATGTTAAAGCCATCATGCTAATTGACCGGGCAGAGCTGTAGTATCACAACCAATATTATAAAAAACTTGCACCTATGAAAAAACCTGACGTACAATTCCTGTCATCGGGTATTGTAAAAAATAAGAGCTTTCATGTACTGGAAAAAAACTGGTATGTTTTTTACACGTTACCGCGAGCTGAAAAAATTGCGTTTAATGAAATTAGTATAAAGGGCCATGAAGTATTTCTTCCAACCGTAAAAGAAATACGGTTATGGAAAAACAGGCAAAAAAAATGGATAGATAGGGTCCTGATGCCCGGTTATATTTTTGTTTATACCTCCCACGACCAACTTTTTGATGTACAGAATATTCCAAAGATTGTTACTTTCATACATTGTGGTGGTAAACCTTCAATAATAAAACCACAGGAAATTGATGCCATAAAGAATATGATTGATATGGATGCCAGTGTATCAGTTGATACAATTTTTTGTAAAGGGGATCCGGTCAGGGTTGTAAAAGGACCTTTGACGGGGTATGAAGGTATCCTTACCAATTTAAAAGGCAAAAATCGGTTTGGGATCATGCTTGAACAAATAAACCAGACTATTTTAGTGGATATTAATGTTTCAATGCTTGAGAAAATATAATACGGATTATTTCAGTTATCTTATAATAAACTATAAAGGAGGTTCTTTTTCATTATTAAAAAGTAATGAATGTTTTTTGACAAGAAAATTATAACCGGCATTAAGTTTCATCATTTTGGATTAGCTGTTAAATATCCTGAGAAAGTAAGAACATACTTACAGTTTATCGGATATAATTCTTTAAAACCTGAGGTAAATAAATTTAACGTATATATTCAATTTCACGAACATGTATTAATGCCAAGGATTGAATTGGTTTATAAATGCAAAGATTCAACGCCTATTGATAATATTTTAAAAACGAATGACACACAAATATACCGCACTTGTTTCCAATGTATAGATACATTAAAAATAATAAGTCAGCTAAAGAATGAAGGATTTAAACTCATATGTGTGTCGAAAAGAACAGGTGATTTCCCCTTTTCATTTTATTATATAAAAGGAATTGGATTGATAGAGTTTTATGAGAATCCATTTTGAACGATGACAGAACCAATAGGAATAAAAACAGAG
>JBNLCS010000531.1:0-5621 GCA_050303935.1 Bacteroidales bacterium | reverse complement strand
AATCTGTGATTAAAAATAGCAAATTTACGCTGCTCTTAAACAATTTGCTTTAGAATTGTTTATTATTGTAAATAGTAAATATTAATAAATACAAAAAAACAGATTTATGAAGATTAGTGTTATAGGTGCAGGAAATGTTGGTGCTACCTGTGCGAATGTACTTGCTCAAAACGATGCAGCATCAGAAGTTATTTTGCTTGATATTAAAGAGGGTATTGCTGAAGGGAAAGCCCTGGATATGTGGCAAAGCTCGTCAATAAACAAATTTAACACGCAAGTTACAGGTATTACCAATGATTATAATGCAACTAAAGGTTCCTCTGTTGTGGTTATTACTTCAGGATTGCCCAGAAAACCTGGTATGAGCCGTGATGACCTGATTGGAACAAATGCCAAAATTGTTAAATCAGTTACTGAAAATGTTGTTAAGAATTCCCCAAATGCAACCATTGTTGTGGTTTCCAATCCTCTTGATGTCATGACATATCAGGCCTATCTGACTTCCGGACTACCCCGGGAAAAAGTAATGGGTATGGCCGGTGTACTTGATTCAGGCCGATATAAAGCGTTTCTTGCAAGCGAATTGCACCTTTCGCCCAATGACATACAGGCAATATTGATGGGGGGACATGGAGATACTATGGTACCCCTGCCAAGGTATACAACTGTTCAAGGTATTCCTGTAACCGAATTAATTCAAAAAGACAAACTGGATGCCATTATTGAACGAACTAAATTTGGTGGTGGTGAACTAGTTAAACTGATGGGAACATCTGCATGGTATGCCCCGGGTGCAGCAGCGGCTGAAATGGCAATATCTATTGTAAAAAACCAACGAAAAATATTCCCGGTTTGTGTTAAACTGGAAGGGGAATATGGCTTAAACGATAATTTTGTTGGAGTACCTGTAATATTAGGTAGCGCTGGTGTGGAAAAAATTATTGAGCTAAAATTGAATAATGATGAAATGGCATTGTTAAATGCTTCCGCAAACCATGTTAAAGAGGTAATGGATGTGCTAGACAATATGAATTTATAAATATAGTTTTTGCCAGGAAACTATATGTTTCCTGGCAAAAACTAAATGATAATATTGAATTATTGGAATAATGGTAATTAAACCCATTATTCCATTTTTTTAATCCAAACAGTGTATTACAAGGCCACTTCTGAGTTTCGGCTCAAACCAAGTTGTTTTCGGGGGCATGATATTGTTGGTATCAGCAATTTGAATTAACTGGTCCATTGTAACCGGATAAAGCGCAAAGGCAACTTTCATTTCACCGCTGTCAACACGTTTTTTTAGTTCACCTAAACCTCTGATACCACCAACAAAATCAATTCTTTTCGAGTTCCTCAGGTCCTTGATATCAAGTAATGGATCAAGTACAGTTTTTGACAAAACAGTTACGTCCAGGCAATCAATTGGGTCATTATCATTATACGTACCTTTTTTTGCTTTTAAACAATACCATTCACCATCAAGGTACATACTCATTTCATGCATGCAAGAAGGCTTATATTCATTTTCACCCTTTGGTTCAATTTCAAAATTCCCTTCCAGTTTATTTATAAAGTCTTCGTTGCTATATCCATTCAAATCTTCTACCACCCTGTTATAATCAATTATCTGTAATTGACTGGCAGGAAAATGAACTGCAAGAAAATAATTATATTCTTCATTACCAGTATGATTTGGATTGACATCCTGCCTTTGCTTACCCACATTTGCTGCTGCTGCTGTTCGATGATGACCATCGGCCACATATGTAAAATTTACTTCTTCTTTAAAAACCTTCTCAATCTCATTAACTGTACTTTGATTATTTATTACCCAAAAGTGGTGACCAATTCCGTCCACTGCCGTAAAATCATACTCTGCCTTTTCTTTTATGGTTTCGTCAATTATTTTGTTCAGTTTTTCATTATCATGAAATGTAAAAAAAACCGGTTCGGCATTAAAATTGGTTGTTTTTACATGGGTTATTCTGTCAAGTTCCTTTTCGGGCCGGGTAAGTTCATGTTTCTTTATGATATTATTTTTATAATCTTCAACAGATGCGCCACCAACAATCCCATATTGTGTCCGGCCATTCATGGTTTGTCCGTAAATATAATAACAGGGTTTCTCATCTTGAATGAATTTACCTTCAGAAATAAGTTTTTCAAGATTTTCTTTGGCCGTTTGATATACTATTTCTGCATAGTGATCCGTATCTTCGGGGAGGTCAATTTCCGATTTCACTACATGAAGAAACGAAAGCGGATTACCTTCAGCCTCCACCCGGGCCTCTTCTGATGATAACACATCGTAGGGACGTGATGCTACATCTTTTGCCAATTCTTTTCTGGGACGATATCCCTTAAATGGTTTTACTATTGCCATGATTTAAAAAATTAAACCGGGTATGGTTGATGTTCTACCCGGTCTGATTATTATTCAAATTAACTCATCACTTATTTATTTGCTTAAGACTAACGTAATTGTTTCGTTTTTAATCGTCTCCCATTACAACGGTAATTAAGCTTCATATTCATTTACTCAATGCGGGTTTACCTGAAATGTAGTATCACCTGAGGCCAAAAATTTCACAATTTGGTTTACAGCAGCTAAACCGGCATTTATGTTTGCCTCCGAAGTTTGCGCACCCATCTTTTTAGGTGTAGCAAAAAAACGGTCTGCAAAACCAGCTTCTAATTCAGCGCCACATGACGGGGCAATATCTGTAGCATATTTAAAGTCATCCCTCGCTGCAAAAACCTTCTTCAACCCTTCTTCATCAATTACTTCTTTTCTTGCTGTATTGACCAATGTTCCTCCCTTAGGCATTAAAGATAACAATTCTTCATTAATCGAATTTTTTGTTTTATCGTTTGCCGGAATATGTAAAGAAATATATTGACAAGATTTATACAAATCCTCTGCTGAAGAAACAGGGGTTACCCCTTCTTTTTTTATCTCCTCCGCACTTATAAATGGATCAAATGCATAAACTTCCATACCAAAACCTTTAGCTATATTGGCAACCAGTTTACCTATATATCCAAAAGCATGAATGCCCAGTTTTTTACCACGAAGCTCCGTCCCTGATGTACCATTTAGCTTTTTACGTGCCATAAATACCATAAGGCACAAAGCCAGTTCGGCAACAGCATTGGAATTCTGCCCGGGTGTGTTCATTACTACAATACCTTTATCAGAAGCAGCTTTAAGGTCCACATTATCATAGCCGGCACCGGCACGGACAACTATTTTTAAATTTGGGGAACTGTCAATCACTTCCTTATCAATTTTATCACTTCTGATTATTACAGCTTCTGATTTAGAAACAGCATCTACAAGTTGAGATTTTTCAGTGTATTTTTCCAGTAACATAAAATTGTGCCCGGCTTTTTCAATAATTTCTTTTATTTGGCTAACCGCAGCCGGAGCAAACGGTTTCTCGGTTGCTACAAGTATATTACTCATTTTTAATCTTTTTTATAGGGTTATAATTTAGCTTCAAATTCTTTCATTGCATCAACAAGTGCCTTAACGCTTTCAGTTGGCATAGCATTATAAATAGAAGCACGAAAACCGCCAACTGAACGGTGCCCTTTAATCCCAACTAAACCTTTGGAAGCAGCGAAGTCACGGAATTCAACTTCCTTATCCACATATTCAGAGGCCATCACAAAGGTCACATTCATGATAGACCTGTCTTCTTCGTTGGTCACTGTACCTTCAAAAAGCCTGTTTCTATCAATCTCATCATATAACATTTTGGCTTTCTTCTTATTAATCTTATAAATTTCTTCCACACCACCAATTTGTTTTAGCCATATCATGTTTTGCAAGCATGCATATATAGCCAAGCATGGTGGGGTATTGAAAAGAGATGTTTTAGATATATGTGTTTTATAATCAAGCATGGTGGGTATTGGGCGTTGAACTTTACCTAACACATCCTCTCGTATAATGACAAATGATACCCCAGCCGGCCCAAGGTTCTTCTGTGCCCCACCATAGATAATTGCATATTTTGAAACATCCATAGGACGGCTCAAAATATCTGACGAAGCATCAGCAACCATTGGAACAGGGGAATCCATATCTTTTTTTATCTCTGTACCAAATATGGTATTATTTGTTGTTATGTGAAAATAATCAGCATCCTCGGGTATGGTAAACTTTTTAGGTATTGAAGAATAGTTAACATCTGAAGACGAAGCAACTGTTTCAACATCACCGAATAATTTGGCTTCTTTAATGGCTTTTTTAGACCATGAACCGGTATCAAGATAAGCTGCCTTCTTATTTAACAAGTTATAAGGCACCATACAAAATTGCATACTGGCCCCACCATGTAAGAACAAAATATGATAATCAACCGGTACTTGCAATAAATCACGCAAATGGGTAGTTGCATCAACCATTACCTCTGTAAATTCGGGTGACCGGTGCGATATTTCCATAATGGACAACCCGGTGTTGTTCATATTCAATATACCTGCCGCGGTTTCCCGCTTAGCATACTCAGAAATTATAGACGGCCCTGCTGAAAAGTTGTGCTTTTTCATTGTTTTAAGTATTTAATTGTTACTATTTTATAATTCAACTTTATTTTTCGTTTTTTAGTTTATCTATCGTTGTCAGATAATTATCTTTTAACACCGGTAAAATATCCGTTTGGTCTGGTGTTAAACAATATTCAATTACATCATCCAATCCGTTTTTTTTCAATCTTGTTTTCTGGGCAACTTTATTTGTATAAGTTACAAGGTCAGATTTTGCAATTGACCACAAATCATTAGCTGCCAGTGTTGAGTCGCAAATGGTTTCATAGTTACCCGAACCAATAAGCTTTTCTGCAAGCGCACCCGCGAAAACCGAATCTTCCAAATTAAACCTGTCTTTCCAACCGGCACATAAAATAACTACATCCCTATTTTGTTCAATTAGAAACTCCGCTAATGCGGAAATGTGCAGATATGCCCCAACCAATACCAAATTGCTTTTACGGGCTATGTTTATAGCGTTTGTTCCGTTAGTTGTGCTATATACTATTTCCTTGCCTTGCACCCTTTCTGCTGTAAAATTATATGGAGAATTTCCAAAATCAGCAAAATCCCTTACAATTCCGTCCCTTTCGGCCGCTACCATAAAACCTTTTTCTTTATAAGCCTTTGCTTCCTCAAGAGTACCAACCGGAATTATTCTTTTTACCCCATTCATAAAAGCTGTACAAATGGCTGATGTAGCCCTTAAAATATCAACCACCACCACATTAGCTTCCGGATTATGAAAACGGTGGTAAGTAACCGGTGTAAAACAAACTTCAATATTTCTTTTCCTAATATCCATTTACCCTGAGTCATTAATTATTTAAGAAAAGGCATCCTTACCACCTTTGCTTCAATACTTTTATTTCTTATTTTAACAAATATTTCATTATTTACAGCAGCATAATCCGGTTTTATATACCCCATTCCAATGGGTTTACCCAATGAAGGAGACATGGTTCCTGATGTAACTTCACCTATTTTCTCATCATTTCTATTAACAATATCATAACCATGCCTGGGTATTCCTTTCTCAACCAACTCAAAACCCACTAATTTTTTATTTGTACCATTTTGCT
>JBNLCS010000530.1:0-4945 GCA_050303935.1 Bacteroidales bacterium | reverse complement strand
AATTAGGTTATTGATATAACTAAGTGTATCTTTGTGCTGATTTTGTATTAGAAAAATATGCGTATATACTTTTCAAAAAATTATTTCTACGTTTTTTTCTCATCCAATATCTAAGAAAAGTAGCATAAGGTTTGTTAATGTGTCAAGTATATGTGTGTTTTCATAAACCAATTGCTGCAATTATTAATCGGGCTTTAAAATAGTGTAGCTAAAATTAATGAAATCATGAATATTTATGTAGTAAACCTTGATTTTAAGATTCAAAAAGTGTTTTTGAAGCGTATAGTAATGTTAGAGGTTAATCAGTCCGGTTGGAAGATTATCATCTTATCAGGAAGTAGAATTTGAAATAATACATGGCAACAAAAGTTTAATTGCCATCCACTTTAAAATAAATAAATATTTGAAATCATTTAAAATTGGGGATTTAACCGTACCTGTACCAATTGTTCAGGGAGGGATGGGTATTGGTATCTCTTTATCAGGGCTTGCCTCTGCCGTTGCAACCGCAGGAGGTATTGGAACAATTGCAACTGTTGGTGTTGGATTAATACACGGAACAGACGACAAGAGTTTTAGAATTAATAATATAGAGGGTGTTATTAAGGAAATTCGCAGGGCACGTGAATTAACCAATGGCATATTGGCAGTGAATATTATGTCGGTGCTTACAAATTTTGGGGAATTGGTTGAAACCGCTATTAAAGAAAAAATTGATATTATTTTTTCGGGTGCAGGTTTACCGCTTGATTTACCAAAGTATAAAATCCCTGGAAGTAATACTAAACTGGTCCCCATTGTATCTTCAGCCCGGGCAGCTCAGGTTATTGCTAACAGGTGGTTGCAAAATTACAATTACCTTCCGGATGCTTTTGTGGTGGAAGGGCCGAATGCCGGTGGGCACCTTGGTTTTAATTTTGACGAGCTGAGAGCTGGTACCTCTACATTGGAACAACTGGTCACAGACGTTGTAGCTATATCTAAAAAGATTTCGGATACTCACGATCAAAAAATTCCGGTTATTGCAGGAGGAGGAATAACATCAGGTGAACAAATTAGGGAAATATTACATCTTGGAGCATCGGCTGTCCAACTTGGCAGTAGATTTATTGCTACCACTGAATGTGATGCATCCAATGAATTTAAACATGCCATTATAAATTCAACAAAAAATAATATTCGCTTAATTACGAGCCCGGTTGGTTTGCCAGGGAGGGCTATAGAAAATAAATTTCTCCTTGATGCTGAACAAGGTAAAAAAAGGCCAAAATCCTGTAAATACAATTGCATTAAATCATGTAACCCTAAAACAACAAATTATTGTATTACTGATGCTTTATTATCAGCATATTACGGAAAATTTGATTTTGGATTTGCGTTTTCCGGGGCAAATGCTCATGTAATAGAATCGATTACTACCGTTGAAGAGGTATTTAACCAATTGATTATTGAGTATAAAAGCGCTTCAATAACTAAAAAACATAACTATGAGGCAATTAAAGATAACTCAACAAATTACGCACAAGGATGAAAATTCAGTAAACCTCTATTTTCAGGAAGTAAATAGATATCCTTTGGTTTCTCTTGAAGAAGAAGTTGAATTAACAGTAAGGATTCACCGTGGAGATGATAAAGCATTAAAAAAACTTGTTGAAGCAAACCTAAGGTTTGTAATATCAGTAGCTAAACAATATCAAAACCAAGGGTTATCGCTAGCTGATTTAATAAATGAGGGAAATGTCGGCTTGGTGAGGGCAGCTAGCAAATTTGATGAGACAAGAGGGTTTAAATTTATTTCTTATGCAGTATGGTGGATACGTCAATCAATAATGCAGGCAATATCTGAACAAACAAGGATAGTAAGGTTGCCTTTAAATCGTTTGGCATCCATAAAAAAAATAGCCAAAGCTATACAAAATCTGGAACAGAGGTTTGAAAGAGAACCTACCACCAACGAGTTGGCCGAATACCTTGATGAGAATGAGGAAATGATCGCAGAAAATAGCCGGATTAATCATCGGCAAGTATCTCTTGATAAACCAATTTCGTATGATAATAGTAACGATTTAACCTTATATGATGTTCTTCAAACAAACAATATACCTTCCCCGGATAACGAGTTGGTTTCTGAATCAGTAAAAATTAGTTTATCACGTGCTTTAAAAAAACTTAATAAAAGAGAGGAAGAAATTATTTCCCTTTCTTATGGTTTAAATAATAAAGAAGCACAAAGTCTGGATGAAATATCTAGTGTAATGAAGATTACCAGTGAACGGGTGAGGCAAATTAAGAGTGCCGGATTATTTAAAATGAAAAAAATACTATCAGAAAAAGCATGTTTTCAAGATTTTGTTTAAATTATTTAAGATCAATATTGTATTTGATAGATATTGACTTAAAATTACTGCGATGAACTTAAACCTACTTTTACTTTTTATTATATAGTACTTGCAAGAAAGTCCATTTTTAAGGGTTACTCCCATTGGTCGTGAAGTTCGCTACGGTTGTGAAGTAGAAAAAGCGGAGTCTCGCTTGGCGGGATGAGTATTTTTCTGACAAGTGTAACGAAGAAGTTGGTGTTTTCTTTCTTAGACAAGATAGTATAGCGAATTACTTACAACAATTTTATTCTATGTATTTGTTTGTTAAAATTTCAAAGGATAAACTTTGATTATGTCATATTGTTCAATAAAAAACCCGGTCATTTAAAAAAAAAATGACCGGGACATTTCATCAAAGAAACAAACTATCTTTTACATTTTCTAATTGTTATTCAACCCATTCAGGATTTTGTTCCAAAACAGCATCTTTGTTTGCTTCAATAGCAGATTGTGGTATTGGCCATATTGTATATTTTTTCAAGAAACCAAGTCCATCTGCAGTTGATTCAGGATCCGAATAATATGGATTAAACCTTGTTACCCTGTCATAAAATACATCAGTACCTAAGCGTGCAAGGGTCAATCTTCTTTTTTCTTCAATGCCCAACTCGCGCATACGTTCATCAAGTATGTAATCCAGATCAACATCGGCTGCGTCAACCGGAGACGCATTTGCACGGTTTCTTACAACATTTATATCAGCAGCAGCATTATCTTTTTGGCCAAGATTTAAGTAAGCTTCAGCTCTTAATAAATACGTTTCTGCCAAACGGAACATATATTGATCTGTAAATGTGCCACCTACTCCATCTCCTCCACCTTTAAGTTCATAAGTTTCAGGGTTAAGATACAAGATTTCGGGATGGTTATATGGAGTAGTACATTTTGTTTGGTATCCTGTAAGGAAGCGATTACGAAACTCAGTTGGGCGGGTATAGCCTGTTTCAAATGATATACTATCGCCATAGCCCGGGTTCATAATATCTATACTATCCCCAAGGACATCTCCATAGTTTGCAAGAAAATCTGCATTGTTAAAATAGAAGGTACGGACAAAATTATGATTTGCATTACGTATATCGTTGTAAAAATCGCTTGCCCATATTGAATCATGGAAATGTGCAGTAGGAACAGCCGAACCAATGCCACGACCTCCAGTATAATCACTAATAGGCCAGGTAAATGGGGTCAAAGATTTTGTTCCGTTAACTCCGTTGATTATCATCCTAAAAAGCTGAGTTTGAGGGGCACAATGCCTTTCCATCAGAAAGTTACCTGGAACGGTCCAGAATGCAGTTGTTGATGATCCACCACCACCCGGCACATCAATTTCAATTTGTATCACAAATAAACCTTCGGTGTTGTTGTATGCTGAACGGTTTTGGTTTTCCATACGGAAAAGGTCCCAGTATACATCACCAGGAGTTTCTGATGCCCTTGAACCAAAACGATCGGTCATTAATCCCAAATTAGGATTGTTTATTACTGCTGATGCTGCATTTACAGCAAGTTGATCCTGACCGGTTGCCAAATAAAGCTCAGATAATAAATGGTATGCAGCAGGAGAACTAATTTGACCATCCAAAACATCTGTGATATCTTCAAGGTTTTCAGCAGCAAATTTAGCATCTTCAACGGCCTGTTGCAACACTTTATCTTTTGATGCTCTTACGAAATCGGTTTTAGGAGTAGTAATCTCTTCTAAAACGAGAGGGACACCTCCGTATAAATAAGCCAGGGTGCGATAAGCCAACCCCCTGAAGAATTTTGCTTTTGCCTCAAAAAGTATTTTATCTTCATCACTCATGTCAGATTCAGGAACACGACTAATTATAATATTGGTCCCGGAAATCAGTTTATACAACATATCCCAGTGTTGCTTCGGTAACTCTGCTGTTGGGGCGTATAATGTTCCAAGGTTTGCCAGCAATGTTTCAGAAGACAGGTTCTCCATCAAGTCAGTACCATAAAATAAATGGATGCTATAATCACCATTGCAATAAAATTCCAAACGGGTCCTAAAATACAGTTCGTTCACGGCAAGCTCAAAATCAGATTTTGTTTTGTAAGCATTGTTTGCACTTATAAAATCCAGTGGGGTTTCTTCTAAAAATTTCTCGTCATCACACCCACTAAAAAGTAAAGCGATAAACAAGGGTATTATTATATATTTTTTCATTTCTTTATCAATTTTAAATTATTAGTAAAACAATTAAAAGGTAATATTCATACCACCTGTAAAACTTTTCATTACTGGTCTTCCACCAAATCCGTCACCAGATCTGTCGTAATCTCTCCCTGTAAATGGATCTGATACCCTGCCGTCATTTGCTTCAGGGTCCCAACCTTTCAAGTCGGTTATGATAAATAAATTTTTACCTGCAAAGTATACCTCTACATTATCAATACCTATATTGGTCAGCCATGATTTTGGAAGATTATAACTTAACGAAACATCCTGAAGCCGTATAAAACTTCTGTCCATATAAACTATTGGATTAATTTCAGCAGCAGTGGTTGATCTTGCATAAATACCATCAGGGTTTAGGGGTGACCAGAACAGA
>JBNLCS010000529.1:0-7286 GCA_050303935.1 Bacteroidales bacterium | reverse complement strand
TTATTTCAGGTAAATTTTGTAATCCTGATTCATAAACCGTTTCAACATTCTCAACCGTGTAATATGATACATCTGAGATTTCAGGAACATATACCTGGAAATTATCCAGCGTATCTATTTCCAGCAATTGAACCAGTATTAAATTAGAAATGTTTAAATTATTTTGAGATGTAACCACATTTAACTTGTCATTGGCTTCCAATGCCTGAATTTTTAGTAATTCACCCCTGGCCAAATTACCTACTTCAACCAATTTTTTCGTTTTTTCAACCTGTAAACTTGTAGTCTCGAGCTGACTTTTAGCAACATCCAGAAATTCCTGGTTCATTAAAATCCCAAAATAGGCCTCAGCAATTGACACAATCATGGTATTTCTAAATTCGTGATAACCCGATAATGATCTGTCAAGTTCATACTGCTCTTTTCTAATTGAATGGATATTCTTAAAACCCTCAAACACCGACAACTTACCTTCTACCCCCATGAAGCCAAGATACTTAGTATCCATGGTGTATTGGGACTCAAATTCATTATATGTTAAACCCGTTCTTAAAGATTGGTTGTAATACGCACTTATCTCAGGCAACAAGTTCAACTTAGCCTGTTGAAGCATGTTATCTTGTTTAACCGTTTTAAGTTTTTCTCTTTTAACTTGAATATTATTTACAAGTGCATAATCAATACATTCCTGTAAAGTCCATTTTTTTTGTGCTTGACTTTTGGGTAAATAAAGGATAAAAAGAAAAATCAGGATAAGATATACGTTTATTTTGGTTCTCATTGGATTCCAAGGCATCATTTTTTATTAAAAGTACTACATTTCTTTTCACGTTTTACAGGCTAAAATAAAAAAGAATTAATAATTATCAATTTTTAAAAATTAACATTATATTTGCAGCCGCTTTAAAAAAGTGTAAACACATGGCGAGGTGGCTCAGCTGGTTAGAGCGTCCCGATGATAATCGGGAAAGTCGACGGCTCAGCAACCAACAAATTGACAAAATGGCGAGGTAGCTCAGCTGGTTAGAGCGCATGATTCATAATCATGAGGTCGCGAGTTCAAGTCTCGCTCTCGCTACAGATTAAAGAGGATAGAGAAATCCTCTTTTTTTATTTTACTATACAGCAAAAAAATCCATTAAAAAACGTATTGCTCAGACTGGTTAGAGCGTCCCGATTTTTAATCGGGAAGGTCGGCGGTTCAAGCCCGCCTCTCGCTACAGAAAATATTAAGGGATTCAAATACAGAATCCTTTTTTTGTTTAAATACTATCCAAAAACATTAACCAAACATTAAATACGTTGAATGTAACCCCCTCCTTATAATTATTAAATAAAGCTATATCATTGCAAATTAAACATCAATTAATCTTATCCAGAAATATAAACCCCCACCCTTAAAAATGCCAATATGACACAAGCGCCCGTTTTGATAATGTCATTATGGCACTATTTTCTGTTTGGCACTTTTATTGAAACAGTTTTGTCAACAATTTGAAATTAATAGTAACAAAAATAGGAGGACTAATTATGTTTCCAGTAGTAGCTTATAGAAAAGGAAAACCTGCTTATTATAGCAAGTATAATAACAACTTGTGTTATGACAACACAAACGGTTATTCAGCAAAAGTGAATATATCAGAAGATGAAAACCAGTTTGTGGTTGAAGTATACGCACCAGGCGTGTCAAAAAAAGAATTCAAAATATCATTAGAAAAAGATGTTTTGACAGTTTCTGCCGAAATTAACCGGGACGAAAATCAAGAAAAAAATGATTTTTTAAGAAAAGAGTTTCAAAAACAATCTTTTAAAAAATCATTTGGTTTGCCGGAAAGTGCAGATCAGGAAAAAATAAATGCCAACTACAACAATGGTATTTTAAGTGTGCTCATTCCAAAAAAAGAAGAAGCCAAACCAAAACCAGCAATAGATATTAAAGTATCTTAAAAACATATCATACTGCGATAACCATGTTTGAAAACCCGTCATCATAAAAAGTGATGACGGATTTTTTTAACAATCACGCATATGTAAATTAGTTTTCAACAAACGAACAATTAAATTTAACAATTCTTCGTTTACTATGTATTGATTTTGTATTTTCATAATTAAAGAAAAATATGTTCGATTCATAAAACCATGCGAATGGTTTGTCAAATAATGTAAGTAGTTGGAAATAAAAGTTATATATTAGATTTTATAAACTAAACCACACGTCCGAATATGGAAAATATGCTTGAACACCAGATACTGGTCCTTCAAAATGTAATTGGAAACAAGCCATTATTTCGTAAAGAAATTGAAAAGTCAGCAAAATGGTTAAATGTTGATGAACTGGAAAAACTTAAAAATTGGCTGTCTACAAAAGTAGACTATGAATACATTGAATTGCTTGATGAGGTTCTTGAACAAAAACTTGCTTCTTAGTCAATTTCATTCTGTTTACAACTTCACCAAACCTTTATTTCTAAAAGTGTTTAACATAATTTAACAATTTCAAAAAATATCTCTTTTAATTTTGAGTTAAGTTTGTGCAATTTTTAATAACAGCTTATATAAACTTAACTATTATGGATATTGTAGTTGACAAGATTACGAAAAAGTACGGCATTCAACGGGCAGTTGATGAAGTATCTTTTCAGGTAAAAACGGGAGAAATCCTTGGTTTCCTGGGACCCAACGGAGCAGGAAAAACAACAACAATGAAAGCAATAACCTGCTTTATGGCCCCCGATGAAGGAGATATCCAGGTTGGTGGATTTTCTATTTGGGAAAATCAGGAGGAAATCAAAAAAAATATAGGATATCTGCCCGAATCAAACCCGCTTTATGAAGACATGTATGTTATTGATTATTTAATGTTTAATGCCCAGTTAAACGGAATACCCAAACAAAATATACGTGAGCGGGTACTTCAAATGGTCAATATGTGCGGGCTGGAAGGCGAAAAACACAAGAAAATAGGTGAACTTTCAAAAGGGTACAAACAACGGGTTGGTTTGGCACAAGCCATGATACATGACCCCAAAATACTTATTCTTGACGAACCGACCACTGGCCTTGACCCAAACCAGATTGTGGAGATTAGGGAGCTAATACGGGAAATAGGAAAAGAAAAAACAGTAATCCTTAGTTCACATATCTTGGCAGAAGTTGAAGCAACATGCGACAGGATACTTATTATAAATAAAGGTAAAATTGTTGCAAATGGTACGGCCTCTGACCTTAGAAAACAAGCACAAGGACGTGAAATACTGAAAGTTACCATAGAAGAAGGTGATACCAATGAAATATTTCAGGCACTTCAGGGCCTTGCCTCAGTTGCTATGGTTGATTTCATTTCAAAAGGTGAAAACACTTTTGAAGTACAGAGTAAACCTGATAAGACATCAAGAAAAGATGTTTTTAAATTATGCGTGGATAAAAACTGGATGCTTACTCAGCTTACTCCAACTGAAACAAAACTTGAAGATGTATTCCGCGATTTAACAATTAAATAAATTCACTACTAATAACAAGAAAAATATACACTTATGAAACAGATATGGATAATTGCCATGCGTGAATTCAAATCATTTTTTGATTCATTAATGGCATATATATTAATCACCCTGTTTTTACTGTTTACTTGGTTTTTTACATGGATTTGGCAGGGAAATGTTCTTGAATCCGGACAAGCTGATCTTAGAAATTTTTTTAATATTTCACGATGGACGCTTTTCATTTTCATACCAGCAATTACCATGAAAATGATATCTGAAGAAAGACGATCAGGGACCATTGAATTGCTATTAACAAAACCCTTAACTGATTGGCAATTTGTTACCGGAAAATTTCTGTCGTCACTTTTATTAATTGCTGTTACATTAGGTTTAACCCTGGTTTATTATTTCTCTGTGTGGGGAATCGGGCCTGTAGATCATGGAGAAGCAATTACGGGTTATTTTGGATTACTTTTATTAAGTTCGGCATATATTAGTATTGGATTATTTTGCAGCTCAATAACCAAAAACCAAATTGAAGCATTTCTCCTTTCCATAGCAATCACCCTTTTGTTCCATTTAATTTTTGATTTACTGGGATCGGTAACTTTCGGGATAATTGGGGAAACAATGGACTATTTAAGTGTTTCTTCGCATTATAGGTCAATAACCAGGGGTGTAGTAGATACTAAAGACCTGATTTATTTTGTTTCAATTGTTCTAACAGGTTTATTTCTGGCAGAATCAAACCTGGCCAAAAGAAATTATGGAAAATAAAAAACAATTAAACTGATGAAAAAGAAAAATAATATCATAAATACAGTACTTTTGGTTGTTGGTATCATAATATTGATCAATATTTTATCAATTCGCTTTTTCTTTAGGTTAGACTTTACTGAAGATAAAATATATACCTTAGATAATTCAACCAAACAAATTCTGAAAAATCTTGATGAACCCGTAACAGTAACTGCATATTTTACGAAAAAGTTACCTCCGTTTGCTAAAAGGATAAAAGACGAGTTTATGAACAAACTGGATGAATTCGTAAATGTATCGAAAGGAAAAGTAGAATACGAATTTATTAACCCTGAAGATGAAGAAACAAAAAAAGAGGCACGTAGCAACGGAATTCGTGAAGTCCCTGTTGGAAAACAAACGGAAGATGAAGTATCGTCCAAATTGGCATTTTTAGGTGCCGTTGTTAAAATGGGGACAGATCAAGAAGTTTTACCATTAATTAGTAGCGAAATTGGAATGGAATACAGCCTTGCCAAAGCAATAAAAAAGCTTTCAATTAAAAACAAACCCGTTGTAGGGTTATTACAAGGCCACGGTGAAGCAGGAATGCAACAAATACAGCATGTGTATCATGAGCTTAGTGCTTTTTACGACGTACAGACGGTTTATTTAAATGACAGTACTGAAAATTTAAAAAACATAAACTCATTAATGATTGTTGCACCAACAGATTCATTTCCCCAAACACATTTAAATCAAATTTCTGCTTTTATTGAAAAAGGAAATAATTTATTAGTTGCCTTAAACACAGTTACAATGGATGAATCCATGCAGTATGGACAAAAGGTAGGGACTAATTTTAACAATTTGCTCGAACAATACGGTATTAGTGTAAACAGTGATTATGTTGTTGATGCATTGGCCCCCAGTGAAATTTTACAAATGCAAGCCGGCCCCGGACAGATACAGATGATCCCCGTTAAATTCTTTTATTTCCCAACTATAATAGATTTTTCAGACAATCCTGTTGTAGGTGGTATTGAAGAAATAACATTTAGGGGGTTAATTAGTAGTATTAGTTATAATGGTACTGATTCGGGTGCATATACACCCATATTAAAAACATCTGAAAAATCAGGGACTAAGGGAAATTACTATTTGCAGGAATTGATGCGTAACTGGACAGAGGCAGATTTTCCATTAAGTGAAATTACCGTTGGGGCTACATTAGAAAAAAAATTGGACAATGGGATGAAATCTAGGATGGTCATTTTTGGCGATGGGGATTTCCCTCTGGGTGACCAGCGTAATCCACAAATACCTCCCGATAATCTAAATCTGTTTGTAAATGCCGTAGATTGGCTTTCCGATGACACAGGTTTGGTAGGTCTGCGTACAAAAGGCGCTACGTCACGCCCAATAGAAGAAATGGAAGAAAGCAAATCAAAAACATTAAAGGTTATCAATCTTGCAATTCCATTGCTGTTAATTATTACAATTGGAATTGCAAGAAGAATAAACAATAATAAACTTCAAAATAAAAGAAGGGAGGAAGGTTATGTTTAAAAACAAGGACTCTAAAAAATTAATTATAGTTTTTCTGGCCCTGTTAGCCATTGTGGTTATTGTTAGTTTAATTGACCGCAACAAGGGTGAAAGAACACTTATAGAAAATCTGGTAGAAACTGACACTGCGGATATCGCTAAAATAAAAATTTCAGGGCCTAATGTTAAAGAAAACGTTTTGCTGGAGAAACGAAATGGAAAATGGGTTGTCCTTCAAAATGGTAAAACATTTAATACCGACAACTACAAAGTAAATTCTATTCTTGCTGCCCTTACAGAAATGAAACCAATAAATAAAATTAGTGTCGACAAAGAAGCCTGGGAAGTATCAAGGGTAACCGACAGTTTGGGAAGAAAAATTGAATTGTTCAATGATAAAAAGAAAATTTCTGAATTGATTATCGGTAAAATGGAATATAAACCAAATCAAAATTATGGTTACCAGCAGAATAATCAGGTAGACCCTAATAGTTTTATGACACATGTAAGATCAAATGGAAACAAAGAAGTATATTTGGTCAAAGGGTTTTTATCAATGACATTTTCTCCGGATATTGGGGATTATAGGAATAAAAAAATCCTTTCTTTGAATAAAAATGATATTAAAAAAATATCTTTTGAATTACCTGTCAATTCATCTTATACATTAGCACTTGACAAAAATTCATGGCTAATTGATGGTATTAAAGCCGATTCCTTAAAAGTAGATAGTTACCTGAGATCAATATCGAACAGAAGCGGATATACATTTTCAGATGATATCCCAGCAGGGGATCCCCAGTATAAACTTGTAATTGAGGGGAACAACATTGTTGAACCGTTAATTATTTCTGCATACACGAAAAACGATAGTACAAGTATTATCCATTCAAGTGTTAATAAGGATTCTTATTTTGTTGATGACAACAACACTATATTCAGCGCCTTCTTTAAATCGAAGGCCGATATGGTAGAAAACAACAATTAAAATTTAATAAAGGATGAGCAGAATATACAAACACTGCTCACCCTTTATTATTCTGGTTCACAGGATTAATTTTCTCATTGATCATTGATAACAAACTCGCACTGTCAAAAGGTTTAGCAATATAATTATCACATCCTGCCTCATAACATTTTCGTTTTTCATCATCCATTGCATTGGCAGTTTGAGCAATAATATATACTTCTTTATTATTCTTCCGAATAAGCCTTGTTACGTCGTAACCATTTATATCCGGTAACCTAATATCCATCAGTATTACATCAAAATTTTGATTATTCGTAATTTTTAATGCCGTGTTACCATCTTCCGCATCAACAATTTTAGCACCTGTATTATTCAACATTTCATGGATCAATTCACGTGATGATGCCTTATCTTCTACTATCAGGATATTTTTTCCTGAAAAATTATAATCTTTGAAGGATTCTTTCTTATCTGTTTGATTTTCCATTAGATTTAAAGGTTCAAACGGAACATTAAAATAAAATAATGATCCTTTTCCTAATTCGGAC
>JBNLCS010000528.1:0-6705 GCA_050303935.1 Bacteroidales bacterium | reverse complement strand
TTTGTAAAAAACGGCGATTACAAGGCTGTTAAAAAGTACAAAAAGGATATAAACATACGTGATAATTTTAAGGCCACACCATTAATGTGGGGTATTTACAGCAGTGATCTTAAAATGGTGAAAATTCTGTTAAAAAAGGATGCTGATATTCACCTGAAAGGCTGGATACGTTTTATTGATTCCATAAGGATGTCTGAATTTATGTATGGTAATTGCCTTGTTGTTGCGGCTGGTGAAAATAAGTTGGAAATATTGGAGTACTTGTTAAAGAAAACGGATATTGATGTTGATGACAGGGAAATTAATTTATATGAAAATAAAGAAAACGGTTGGACGGCATTACATTGGGCAACGTTAAAATCGAATCATGAAGTGATAGATTTTTTAATCAAAAAAGGGGCTGATATTGATGCTGAAGCCGAAACGGATGCCGGTCAAACCCCACTTCATTTTGCACTCAAGCAGGGTGATAATACTACTGCCAAACAGCTTGTTAAACTTGGTTGTGATATAAATAAAAAAGATGCTTTTGATAATTCACCGTTAATGTATGCCTTTCATTATAAAAATAGGGAAATGGTAAAGTTTCTTATTGGGCAGGATGCCCGGCCTGGGATCCAGGGGATGAATATTAATGACCTGATTAAAGAATATTTTGGGGTTGATGGATATCAGGAGTTGTAAACAGTCTCTTAATATGAATGGCTAATCAACGCCTACATGTGAGGGCCTAAAACCCTTTTAATCCAAAAAGGTCATTAGACGATCTAATTGACATTTCGAATAAGTAAATCTAAACAATTCAGCAAAACTGAATTGTAAGATTTCCTAATTCGGGATTAACCCCAGATTCAACCTTCCAGCCTTCACACTTGCCATTAGGCCTTGCCTCCTAATGACAAATCTGGGTTTAATTTTTCCAACACCGCTTCCTTTTTTCTTCTCGAAACAGGAACTGTTGACCCATCTTGCATTACAAGGTAGCCGCCATCATCTTTTATAAAAGAGCGTATATGTTTAATATTGACCAAATGTGATTTATGGCTTCTTATGAAGCCATGATTATCAAGGATCTCTTCATACTCAACCAATGTTCTTGAAATAAGGAATTTCCTGCCATCATTTAAATAAAAACGCGTATAGTTCGTTTCCCCTTCACAGCGTAATATTTGTTTTATTTCAATGTATTCTATTTTATTGGAAAAAGTTAACGCTAATTTCCTGTTTTCAATGTTGCTCACATTATTTTCCAACAGGTTTTGAATTCTCAAATCATCTTTTTCCATTGTCTCTTTCATTTTTTGAATGGCGGTTTGAAGAAACAGGACATTAATGGGTTTTAAAATATAATCCAGCGCTGAAAACCGTATCGCTTGTATGGCATAATGATCGTATGCGGTTACAAATATTACTTTAAATTCAGGGTTTTTAAATTGTTTCAATACTTCAAACCCATTTCCATCTGGCATTTCAATATCGAGAAATACAAGGTTGGGTTTATAATTATCAATTACAACAATTGCTTCGGCTGCAGAAGATGCTTCTTTCAAAATTTGTACCTCCGGGCAATATTCATTTAGAATGCCCCTGAGATTTTCCCTTGCATTTTCTTCATCATCAATAATTATTGCTTTTATTACGTGGTTGTTCATCATTTAGTCATCTGTTAAACAAATTTCAACTTGTGTGCCCTCTGCTTTACCTTCAGGATTTGTTAAGTCGGTAAAATTCAGGGTAAAGTTGGTGTCAAACTTTTCTGACAATATTGCCAGTCGCTCTTTTATAAAGTTAATCCCTTTCCCGGTTGTTGCTTTAGAAATTTTTGCCGAAGCTATCCTGCCAACTCCATTATCTTTAATAAATATACAAATCCGGTTATCATATTTTTTAATTTCTATGCTCAATTTTTTGTCCCCTTTTTTTAAACCGAGGCCATGTAATATGGCATTTTCAACAAGGGGGTGCAACAACAGGGGAGGTACAAAAAATGAATGGATATCGATACTTTCATCAATTGTTATCTGAAAATCAAGTTTAAAGCGCAATTGTTCCAGTTCAATATATTCCCGTATCAATTCAATCTCTTCATGCAATGTAATTTCTTCCTTATCGCTGTACTTGAGGGTGCGCCTTATTAATGAAGCAAATTTTGAAAGGTACAAATGTGCTTCTTTTGTTTTGCCCTTTTGTACCAGGTTTTGAATGGAGTTGAGGCAATTATACATAAAATGCGGGTTCATTTGTGCCCTAATGGCCGTGAGTTCTAGCTCACGGACCCGGGAGTTGAGGTTGGTAAGGCGTTGTTTTCTTAGGACCCTTTTTTTATTGATCATAAAATAAACAAACATGATAAAAGACAAAGCCAATATAATAATCAATACTATTTTTAGCACCTTGATGGTTTTGGATTGTATATCTTCTTTATACAACCAGTTTGCACTGTAAATAATATCTGTATCTTTTAATATTTCTTTTGGTCCGGGAGCACGCATACGGTTTATTTCACCATACCTGTTTATTATAAATTTGCTGTTAGGAATTAAGTTATTATCAAAATAAGTATCTTTTAATATATGATAATGATTTTCAGCAGATAAGAACATTCCCTTAATGCTATCACCATCATTTTTTATAAAATTCAGTCTTTCCTCTCTGTTGTTGTTAAAATCAATAAAGATAAAAACAATATCTGAACTTAATTTTTCCCTTAAGCTGTTTGAATGTTGTAAGATTTCCCGCATTTCATTCAAAACTGAAAATCCTGTATGAATGAACTGAAGATAAACCACTTTGTTTTTATAATCTGATAACTTAACTACATCTCCATTAATATTTTTCAGCTCAAAATCATAAGGAACTTTACCTGGAGCTATTTTTTGTAATCTCAAATACAAATATTTTAGAGTTTCCAGTTTCGGTGAGGAAGGATATTCTTGTTTAAATTTATTATAATATTCTTGTATTGTACTCCAATTGGCTTTGTCAAAAATATCAAGTAAAGCATGATATTTCAACAGATGTTCAGTTTTACCTGAAAAGAAGAATTCAGCATACATATATTTAGATTTCAATCGTAATTCATCTTTGGAATTTGATAAAATTTGTTGGGAAAAATTTATTCCACTTACTTCACCAAATGAAATACGTAAATCATAAAACAAATAATTGGTAAGAAATCTTTCATTTTCAGTATTTATAGAAAATAGCATTAAATCATTATCAGGATGAAATTTGTTGAAGAAATCATTAAAATTTTCATCATTTGAAATATCTGAAATTTTCCCACTTTGTTTGTTGTTGAAGTCATACTTATGACTGCCATCTTTTAATATTTTGTAAATAAATAGTTTGTAATGCCATATTTCAGCTAAATAAGCTTCTGGGGGAATTCTGTATTTATAATCAGAAATAAATTCTAGTTTATTTTTCAGAATTTTAAGAAAATGGTTTTTAAATTCATATGGGGTTTTTTCGTGTAATAAAATTTGAGCATTTTTATTTAATGAAATGTTGTCAATTTTGTTATGTTTTTCAAATTGAAATTTTTTGATCATAAAATCTACTAATTCACCTCTAACTCCCTTGATACTTATTGTTTGCGCTTTGTTTTTTGCGTCAAAAGATATAAATAGATCATCACCGGGTTTTAAATAAATAGGAATGGGTCCACAATAATTAAAGTTGAATTTTTTAATGTCATCTAAGAATAATCGAATTTCAAAAGTGCCATCCTGTTTAACATTTGAAATATATTTGTGTATTCGATCCGTATTAAAATTAAATAGAATCTCTTTCCAGCTTAGTGAAAGTTCATTTTTCAAATCTACGTTTTCAATTTTACCCCTAACTAAAACATTGGTTTTTTGAAAGTTTGTATCTTGTATAGGATCCTCATTAATTTGATATTTGCATACATAGGGATCTGAATTTTTGCTTACTTTTTGAATATAACTATACAAGCGCCCCTTGGTTTCATGGTTAATCGGAATCTTTTCATTTAAGTATGGGTCAATTAAATATACTGTGTTTAGATATATTCCTTTAATTTGATTAGAAGCACTTAATAACCCGGAATATTTATCAATTATAAATTCATATCGGTCGAAAATGGTGTCGTTTACTTTTATTGTTCTTTTAATTATTGTATTATTATCATTTTCTACTATTTTAAAATCAATATTATTTGAAATCAAATGTTTGTTGTTCCTATTATTCAAATTGAAAAAGAATGTTGAGAAATAATAAGTTAAAAATGCTTTGTCGGATGTCCTCTTAAACAAGGGGATTGTATCCTCAGGGGAGCTTAAATATGGGTAATGTTTAAATGCAAGTAAATGAGATTGTAATTCACCACTAATATTATTCTTTGAAGAATCCAAATTTAGTATTTGTCCAATTTTACCATTTTTAAATAATTCAAATTTTACATTATTTATGTGGAATGTGGATTTGTTTATTTCCTGAATTTCATTTGTGTCAGAATTCAAAAGATGACTGAAATTTTTGACTGTTTGAAAAGCATGTTTTGTAATATCATACTTTCTTTCATATTTATCAATAATATATGTGTTGGCTTCTAATATATATTTTTCCCTTACGGAATCAATAACTGTAAATACTAAAGCTAGTCGAAGTAATGATTCATTTTCTGATCCAGGATCATTTAGTTTTTTTGTCAATGTTTCTTTGTATTCTGATATATTGTAACTAAACTCCTGACCTTTATTGAGCCTTATTTCATTCGAAAATGTTTTTAAAAGAACGAAAAATATTAATACAAACAATAAATGGGTTTTCATGATAACAATTATTAAGTGAATATACAATTTACCATGAAAGTATTTTTAATTGATTTAATAAAAGTGCATGAATGAGTTACCGGTCAATTTCAATTATTAAAAGGAAATAAAAAAAAACAGGTATTTCACAAAAGTAAAAATATTTACGCATGCTATTTAAAACGGAAGCACGTTCAACTGGAAACGGATGCACAAGAAATTTATAACCGATGCGCATGAAATCAGAAACAGATACGCATCTCAGGGCCAAAAGATGCGCATCTCTGATCAATTTGATGCGCATCTCTTTGGCTTACGATGCGCATCTCTTGTATGCCCCTATCAGCAATGGTTTTGTACGGTTTTTTCTAATACCGTTCAAAACCTAACAGGTTTTTAAAACCTGTTAGGTCTATAATAGCCAACGTATAGGAATTATTTTTTTAAAGGACCCAATGCAAATTAAATAAATTCCCGGATTGTTTCCCCCAATCGTCTGATGCCTTTATCTATGGTCCCCTCATCTACACACGAAAAATTCAAGCGCATGGTAGGCATGTTTTTTTTGCCAACATAAAATGGGTCACCTGGGACAAAGGCTACTTTTTGTGTAATTGCTTTTTCAAATATCTGCAAAGCTGGTATATGGTCAGGTAATGTAACCCACAAAAACATGCCCCCTTCGGGCTTTGTAAATTGTACTTCCTTCGGAAAATAATTCTCAATGGCTTTGATCATTGCTTTGCATTGACTTCCATAAACCTTCCTGATTTTTTCGATATGATTTTCAGGTTTATGTTTTACCAAATATTCATGCAATACCATTTGGGCAAAATAGTTGGTATGTAGGTCGCTGGCCTGCTTGGCCACTTCAATCTTTTTCATAATGTGATCAGGTGCAACAATCCATCCAATACGAAAACCTGGTACAACAGTTTTTGAGAAAGTACCCAGCATAATGGTTTGTTGGGGTAACCATGTGGCAAATCCGGGTAAATCTATTCCCTTATATCGCAATTGTCCGTAAGGGTCATCCTCAATTATTAAAACGGGTTTGCCAGAAACCATTTCAACTATTTTCTTTCTTTTTTCCACGCTATATGTGAGCCCTGACGGGTTTTGGAAATTTGGGACTGTGTAAAACAAGCGTGGGGAATGTTTTTTCATATTTTCCAGAAAAATGTCCATGTCAGGGCCATCATGTAACAAGGGTATTGCATGAAATACAGGCCTGAAAAGCGAGAATGCCTGAATAGCACCCAGGTAACCGGGTTCTTCAATTAAAATATTTTCATGGTCGTTCAGAAATATTTTTCCAACAATATCAAGTCCTTGTTGCGATCCTGAAGTTATAAGGATACTGTTAACAGCTACGTCTATCTTCTTTACTTTTTTATACCAGCCTGAAATATATTCCCTCAAAGGCAAATATCCTTCAGAAGGTGCATATTGCAGTGCTTCCTTTCCCTGATTGTCGAACACGGCAATGGCGGATTGTTTTAGTTCTTCAATAGGAAAAAGGTTCCGGTTTGGAAGGCCACCTGCAAAGGAAATTATGTCCGGGCTGATGGCTACTTTAAGTATGTCCCTGATAAAAGACCGGGGTACATCGTTGATTCTGTCGGCGAATAATGAGTTCATATGTATTAATTTTAGATGTTTTCAAAAAAAGAGTTGTATTATCTGCACAATAGGTTTTATAAACTTCGTTTGACCGGTAAACTGGGTTCTTTTAGATTGTTATGTAAAATAAAGTATTGTATCCTAATAATACCTTGTTGCTTTGTTGCGGAGTAGTTCATTTTAATTGGTTATTAGAAGATTTGAACATATCTATAAAAATATCGGGTTGTAATAATTCATATAGAAAAAAAAACACGGCTATTATAATCACTGAAAAACAAATAATCAGGCCTCTTACTAGTAA
>JBNLCS010000527.1:0-4392 GCA_050303935.1 Bacteroidales bacterium | reverse complement strand
TGCGAAAAGCCGGAAAATAACAACAACGTGAATTCAGGTAATGTGGTTGTGTTAAACTATGGAAGCTTTGAAAATACGCCAAGTTCTTTAACCTTGTATAATACAGAAACCGACTCGGTTTCACAGCACGTTTACAAAAGTAAAAATGGCGTGGAATTGAATTCGAACATACAGTATGCCTACGAGTATAAAGATTTGATTTATATGCTGGGGAACAGTGTGGACCAACTATTTTATATTGATAAAAATTCCTATAAACAATCAGTGAACGGGGTAACCGATAGTATTAATAAACCAAGGTATTGTATTTCGGATGGAGACAATTTGTATATTTCATGCTGGGGGGCTAATCCGGACTGGAGCAAAATGGAAGGGTCATACATTGCTGTATACAATACAAAAGATAATAGGGTTAAAAAATGTATCCCAATGCCTGGTGGACCTGAAGGGCTTGAGCTGGCGAATGGTTCTTTATACGTGGCACTCAATTATAGGGATAGTGTAGCGGTTGTTGACCTCGCTACCAATGTTGTTACCTATATTGAAACAACCGCCAAACCATCCTATTTTCTAAAAAGCCCTGATAACAACCTGTATGTTTCTTTGGTCAGTTATGATCCTACCCAAAAAACAGGTTTAGGGTTGATAAATACTATAGATAACAAATTAGATACTGTTTGTGAAATGGCAAATATGAGTACACAGTACACGTCTATTATGCAAGCTAATTCCGATTTTTCTAAAATATACTTTATTGCTTCAGGATATGATGAAAACTGGGTGTTATCAGGTGGTATCATGGTATTCGATGTACCTTCATCAACCATTTTACCAGAACCATTTGTTGGTGATGTAACCGGTATCAATGCACTTGCCGTGGATGTAGAAACAGATAATGTTTTTTGCTTTATCTCAAACGGAGGCACTGATAATGGGTTAGCAAAAGTTTATAATTCCGAAGGTTCTTTGCTAACTGAATTTACAACAGGCATAGGTCCGGCAATGGCACTATTTGGAAATAACTAATCCTTGTATTCATGAAATCAGGGATCATTCTGATTACGGGCGGCCAGCGTTCTGGTAAAAGCAGTTTTGCCCAAAAACTGGCACTTGAAAAATCGAATAGTCCCATATACCTTGCCACGGCACGGGTTTGGGACAATGATTTTAAACAGCGTATTGCTAAACACCGGGCTGACAGGGACGAGAAATGGCAGAACCTGGAATCGGAAAAATACATTCATAAAATTCAGGAACAAAACAGGGTCATTGTGTTGGATTGTATTACGCTCTGGTTAACCAATATTTTTCATGACAATGATTATAAACCGGAACCTTCGCTCAGGCAGGCCAGGGAAATATGGGCTTCATTCATTAAGCTTAACAATACCGTAATTGTTGTAACCAATGAACTAGGTATGGGGGTGCATCCTGAAAAGGAGGCGGCCAGGAAATTTGCTGATATTCAAGGCTGGATGAACCAGTACATTGCAGGGTCTGCAAATACTGTGTATCTCATGGTATCAGGCATTCCGGTTAAAATTAAATAGATATGTTGAAAGGGCACGGTAACAATATTCATGATTACCAGGTAAATATCCGGTTAGATTTTAGTTCAAATGTATTATCGCCTGAAATAAACCCATTGATGCTTGAGTTCCTTAAAGGAAAACTGGGTGTGTTGTCTAATTATCCTGATATCCATGCCAAAGGATTGACCCAAAAACTTTCAGTAAGGCACCATGTAGGGTCCAACAATATATTGGTTGTAAATGGGGCAACAGAGGCTATTTATTTGTTGGCCAGTCTTTTTCAAGATAAAAAAGCCATTGTTTTTTATCCCTCATTTAGTGAATATGAAGATGCCTGCCGCATAAATAACCTTTCTGTTAATTTTGTCACAACAAAGGAAACATTGCATCAAACTGTACCGGGAACGTGTATTTGGATTGGAAACCCGAACAACCCCAATGGGGTTGTTATGTCCGTAGAACAAATTGAATATTATAGCAGGAAGTTTCCCGGATCTTTTATTATTATTGATGAAGCATATGCTGAGCAATGCATCAATTTCCAATCCTCCATACCCTTGGTTAAAAAGCAGAAAAATATAATAGTGATACGATCATTGACCAAAACTTTTGGAGTGCCTGGAATTCGGTTAGGGTATGTAGTGGCAGGTGAAGAAGTAATCAACAGGTTAAACAACATAAGAATGCCGTGGAGTGTTAATTCACTTGCTCTTTCAGCCGGAGAGTATATACTCGGTCACTATGATACGTTGCTTAATCAACGTGAATATTATTTGCAAACTTCACAGCTACTGCAATCCGGGTTGTCCCAATTAAATACGTTACATGTTTATCCATCATTATGCAATTATTTTTTGGTGAGGTTGTTGACAGGAAAAGTAAGCGGTTTACAAGATTTTCTGATAAATAAACATGGTTATTTAATTCGTGATGCTTCTAACTTCAGGGGATTGGATCATACATATTTCAGGGTTGCATCTCGTGGGGAGGATGCTGACAGGGACCTCTTAAATACGATTAGTCAATGGATTGGTTAGAAATACTATCGGCCAATAAAGCCTTTCTGATACCTTTGGTTGTTGGTTTTTTACTGGATGTTTTGCTGGGTGACCCACGATGGTTTCCGCACCCTGTACAATTATATGGCATAGCAATATCTACAGCGGATAAAAAACTGAATTCCGGACAATTAAAAAAGTTGAAAGGGGCCATATCCACAATCATATTAATTGTTCTTGTGTGGTACATGTTGTATGTCTTTGAAGGTTTTTTTAAAGAATATTACCTGTTAATCATTCTAAATACCGTTTTGTTTTTTTCTGCAATAGCAAATAAAAGCCTGATAAAAGAAAGCCTGAAGGTGGAAATGTATTTGTCCGGAGATGATAAACAAAATGGTAGAAAACATTTGCGAAACATCGTGGGAAGGGATACATCATTACTGAACGTGAAGCAAATGAGAAAGGCCTTGCTGGAAACCTTGTCAGAGAACCTTAGCGATGGTGTGGTAGCTCCGCTGTTTTATTATCTCCTTGGCGGAATACCCCTTATGTTAGCGTATAAAATGACGAATACGCTTGATTCAATGATTGGTTATAAGTCAGAAAAGTATCGTGAATTTGGCTTTTTTGCTGCCAAAATAGATGATATGGCCAATTTTATTCCTGCCCGTTTAACGGCTTTATTTATGATACTTTTAACATTGAATTGGCGTGGTTTCCTTTTTGTTTTCAAATATGCGCCC
Source organism: Bacteroidales bacterium (assembly GCA_050303935.1). Classification (GTDB taxonomy): domain Bacteria; phylum Bacteroidota; class Bacteroidia; order Bacteroidales; family JBNLCS01; genus JBNLCS01. The sequence continues at coordinate 1,116 of JBNLCS010000527.1, read as the reverse complement.
TTACATTCAAGTCCAAACGCCGGCTATCCTGAATCGGCCCTTGCTGGCATCCTTAATTGTAGGCTTGGGGGGGCGGCTGTTTATAATCATGTGGAAGAGGATAAAGCAAATTTGGGCGAAAATGATCGTGAATTGTTCTCTTTCGATATCAAAAAAGCGTGCAGGATAAATACGCTTGTATCTGTAACCATGGTTCTCGCCATGATCATAGTAATAATTTATAAAAATTAATAAAATGACTATAAAAGAAAAGATTGAAAGAAAAATAAACTTTAAAACGAAACCCGTTGGTTCCCTTGGCCTTCTTGAAGAGCTGGCATTAAAAATTGGGACCATACAAAACACAACCAGCCCGGAATTGAATAATCCGGCTATACTGGTATTTGCGGCTGATCATGGGATAGCCGATGCGGGTGTTAGTCCGTATCCAAAAGATGTTACCTGGCAAATGGTAATGAATTTTGTAAGTGGAGGGGCTGCCATTAATGTATTTTGCAGGCAAAATAATATTCACCTTCAGGTTGTTGATGCTGGTGTTGACTATGATTTTCCTGTTGATTTACCGGTTATTAATGCAAAAATTGATTATGGCACCAGGAATATGTTGGAAGCATCGGCCATGACAACAGATCAATGTGAGGGTGCACTTGAAAAAGGTGCTGAACTGGTAAACAAATATTACAATGATGGGTGCAATATAATAGGGTTTGGTGAGATGGGAATTGGAAATACTTCATCATCGTCTTTACTGATGAGTGCTTTCACAGGAATTAACATTGATGAATGTGTTGGCAGTGGCGCGGGTATGGTTGGTGAAGCGCTGGAAAAAAAGAAATTAATAATAAAAACAGTTTATCACAAGTACTCACCGAAATCAGCGTTAGAGAAACTGGCTGTTTTTGGAGGTTTTGAAATTGCCATGATGACCGGCGCCTATATTGAAGCATTTAAGAAGAACATGGTAATATTAGTTGATGGTTTTATTTCATCAGCTGCACTTGTGGCGGCAACGGCTTTTGAAAACGAAATAACCAAAAACTGTATATTTTGTCACCATTCTGCTGAACAAGCCGGTCGGGTTCGTCTCCGGTCAGGCTGAAAAAGGCTATAAACCTG
>JBNLCS010000526.1:0-2891 GCA_050303935.1 Bacteroidales bacterium | reverse complement strand
TGTGAAGATTTATGGTTTTGGGACCTTAAGAAAAATAAGATTACGTATGATCAGGGAAAATATGTATTTGAAATTGGCACCTCATCTAAAAATATCAAAGGAAAAGTGAGTACTATAATGGATGGGGCGTTTACCCCTGTTCTGAAAACAGTAGTAGCAAGATCTGAAAAAACGGTTCTAAGAAGTGGCGAAAGTGTTAATAGCAGCATTACCGCAGCCATGACCGATGATAGTTTTTACGACCTTTCCAAAGCTAACATTGTTTATACCAGTAATAATCCCAATGTGGTAAGTGTGGACAAAAATGGGAAAGTTACAGCAACAGGTTCGGGGGTTGCAACCATCAAGGCTAATGTAACTATTAACGGCCATTCTGTATCGGGCAGTTTCCCAATTAAAGTGATGCCTGATCTGAATGCTGCATCAATAGAAGTTGGGAAAAAGGCAATCAATAATTTCAAGCCGGAAATAATGCAATATAGTTACTTGATGAAAAAAACCTCTTCTAAAGCCCCTGGGGTAAAAGTTATACCAGCTGATCAAAACGTTGTTGTTACTGTTGCACAAGCAACCGGAGTCCCTGGAACAGCTTCAATCACGTTAACTGATTATATTACATTTGACAAAAAAGAATATACAGTGAACTTCGGCATAAATTCCGTAAGTGATGAGTTCAATAACCAAGCACTTGGAAAACAGTGGGAGTGGATAAGAGAAAACAACGAAAACTGGAGCCTGTCAAAAAATAAAGGGGCATTGGTGATAACCAGTGATTCGGGTGGTATAGCCGAATTATCTAATAATGCAAAAAATATTTTGTTACAAAGTGCGAATACAGATTGGACTATTGAAACCAAAGTAATCTTTTCCAGAAAACCTACCGGGTTTTCAGAAAATGCAGGTATAGTTGCATATCAGGATGATGATAACTTTGTGAAACTATCATACAAAGCGAGTTTCAGAAGAAGGGGAGGAACCGGGGAACAGCCAGGGGCAGTTGAATTAATGATAGAAAGCAATGGAGACCAAAAATATTCAGAAACACTTAGGATGGATGAAATAATAAACGATGATAATACTTTAATCCTGAAACTGGAAAAAAGGGGTAACATTTATAAGGCTTCTGTTTCATCTGATGGAAATAAATTTGAATCCGTTGGCACCTCAGATGTAGTATTAAAAAATATAAAAGCCGGAATTATTGCTTGTGAAGGTGTTATGCCAGAGCGGATGGCAAGATATGCCAGATTTATGAGACAAAATAATGAAACAAAACCATCTCCATTACAAGTATCATTTGATTATTTTCATATTACAAGTAGTGGGTTGAAATAATCCTATTTGCACAATCCGGCATTGGTTTCATTTCAACTAAAACCAATGCCGGAATTGTTGTGCACTATTAACAATTCTATTTCTCACACATTTGATCAATGGCTTTAATGCCCAGAATAAATCAACCAGTTTTACTATGAGTAACCTTCTCATTAAATGCAAGGCAACATATCTTTTGCTGTTCATCACTTTTCTTTATTCTTTTTCTATTTTATTAAACAACTCTTTTGCTGTAGCAAATAATAAATTTGAAGACAATAGTCTCACTCAAAAAGTCAATCCTCTGGAAAATTACATTGCTGTTACTAATTATGAAGATGGTTTTCTTGCTGTTTCTGAAAATGGAAAAATAGACTGGATTAATAGAGAAGGAAAAATAACAAAAACAGAAAATTTCCAGGGAATAGAATTAAATTGCGTTTTTACCATTGACAAAGGTATTGTAGTTGCAGGAGTTCATGGTACCATGCTGGTTTCTTCAGATAAAGGAACATTTAAAAAAATAGACAGCGATACCAATAACGAAATTAATTCCTTGACTTTTTTTAAAGAGTATATTATAGCTGGTGCCAACAACGGACAAATATTGATTGGAGATAAAAACTGGAAATTTAAAACCATACAGCTTGAATTAAAAGGGAACATCGTTTCTGTTTCATCCAAAAATGATGCATGTTATGGGGTAACCAATGAGGGAGAAATAATCCACACAAATGATGGTGTTAACTGGAAAATCTTTGATTTCAATAAAACGTATAATGGATTTTATAAAACCTGTTATTTCAACAAAATACTTGCAACAAAAAATCAACTAGCTGTGATTGGTATAAAAGAAGACGGATCTCCCGTTCTATTATTTTCAGCTCGCGGTACTGTTTGGACAGAAAGATCTTTAAATTATGATGACAACCAAGGAATGCCTGCTAATCTGACAGACATTCCAAACGATATTTACTATGATATTATAAAAGACAGGTTTATTTTGGCATGTAGTAATGGAAACGTAATGGTCGTACCCCCTTGTTCACACTGCAACAAACTTTACAATATTTCAACAGAAAATTTTAAAGGTATCTCAGGTAGCAATAACAAAATAATTATTGTTGGAGAAAATGGCTATCTCAAAACATATACAACTGAATACTTTTAATTTTCAGTCACAAAAATAAATAAACTTTTATTTTTTAATTATATTTGATGACGATGGATGTAATACAAATATTGAAATAATTACAACAGTAACACAAATCAGGTTTAAAGGTCGTAGGAAGAAAACAATTCAAAAGGATGTATAACTTCGTTTAAACCATTTTATTTCTGAGATTTTTATAATTAATGCTCAAAAACATTAATAATATAAATTTGTTTTTTTCTTACTTATCTTAATTTTATTCTTTTGATCGGGAATGGCCAGTTTCAATTATGAGATGTAAAAAGACTATGGTAAAACAAAAATAACATGGTTTGAAACAACAAAATCCTTTTTCATATCAACAACTAATTAGAAAGCTACTAAAATTAGATATATCAAATTGCATATGGCTATAATACTAAAC
>JBNLCS010000525.1:0-2116 GCA_050303935.1 Bacteroidales bacterium | reverse complement strand
CATTTGCTACGACACCTTCATCTATTTCTAAAGTTCCAAATACAGTAATGGTCACGGGTGTTGCACAATTAATCATTTCTTGCACTTTCAGTGTTTTTCCACTATTAACCTGTATGTTACTACAAAACACCCGCGGTTCAGTGTATTCTGTATTTTCATTAATTTGCTGGGTTACACTACTATAACATTGGTCTAATATTTTTGCCCTATAAAGCCCCCTTCCATGCGTTGATAAAACCACATCGCCATACAGGTTATTTATTTCAATATCACTAATAATAATCCTTGGGACATCTGCAACAAATTCCCAATTAACACCATCATTCCTGACAAATAAACCAACATCTGTACCTACAAATTCTATATTGCCCAATCTGTTGTAACTTTGAACCGGTAAATCGGGCAGTCCATATCCCGTTATATCTATCCAGGTTTGCCCCTTCTCAATTGTTTTAAGCAACTTTTTGTTTTCAAAACCGCCAAATGCAAGTATTACTTTATCGGGATCGGACTGTGATGCCCAAATATCGTTTATAGGTATGGTAAGCATTGTGTTTAAAACAGGGTCATAATAATTTGCTTTTGACCATTGCCCGGTCGAAGTATTTTTTAAAACAATGTTACATTTTTGAATACCTGGTTCTCCCCAGTCCACCCAGGTAATATACCATAAATAATCGGGTTTATACCTGCACATGGCAAAATCCCTCCCAGGCTTTGGAAATTTATTATTTGGATATAGATCACATTCCATAATATCAAAATCCTCTCCGCCATTTACTGACCACTCAATATAATATGAACCACTCTGTTTATAAAAAATAGCAGGGTTGCCATAATCCTGAAAGATTGGCTGATCATAATATAAATTTGAGACATCAACTCCTAATGATCTACTACTGGTTACATCTAATCTCCTTAAGTCGCCTTCTTTAGATGCCCTACAACAATGCGTAGTGAAATATATGTTAGTGTTAGCAAAGTCTATTAATACCCTGCCCCCGTCACCGGAACCAAAATGAAACCATTGACCGGAACTTGTCCTGTAATTTGAACCGCAATCATGGGAACCTATTAACATAATTTCCCTTTCACTTTCATTAATTGCTACATCGTAATTTCATTTGTGGCCAGGTTTCCGTTTATCATATCCCAGCTATTGGCCCCGTCATCAGTCCTCCATACGCCGCCATCAGTACCTATTAAAACAACATTACCATTTGACGGGCTCGGAAAATAAATATCCCTGATATCAGCATGGACATCAATTTGTGATACTGCCTGCACATCATCAAAATCATTATCATTCACATTATATTTATAAATATAATATCCCCCTGCATAAATATCACCATTGCTTGCTAAACCAATAAAAACAGGACCTGGATTTGATATTTTTTGCTGGCAATACTGGGTAAAAGCATGACCATTACTATAACCGGCAGTATAATTGCTTTTATAAGTCCTGTCATCACCATCGGGATGCCGGATTATTAAATGCAACAAGTCGCTCCTTTGTTCATTTATATCAAAACAGGCACGATACGTTCCTTGTCCGTGAATAGTAATCTCATTTAATGCCATATCAGTCCATGAGCTGCCTCCATTAACAGAGTAATAAAGTAAGTTGGTGCCCCCCAAGTATATAACATCAGTATTTGAAGGGTCTACCGTAATGTTCTGAATACCAATTTCGTCACCCTGACTTGACAGATTTAAATTAAGCCTTACCCAACTATTTCCGCCATTTATTGATTTATAAATACTTACGTTTGAAATTAAATACACTAAATCAGGATTTGTTTTACTTCTCCATATCCCCCTATACGCCTCAAACAAATTAAGGCCATCAACCTTTCTTAGCCAGGGGCCGTCGGTCCCATTGGTACTCTTAAATACACCAAAAGAATAAGCGCCGTCTAAATTAAGGGATTCCCTTCCCCTGACCGAGGTACAAAGAATAATATCGTTCGGATCATAATTACTGACTGCAATTCCTGTAACCCCTCCTATCATTAATGAAGGGTCATCGGTTACACACTCCCAGGTCTGTCCACCATCCATTGTTTTCATTAAACCGCCATTGCTGGTACCGGCTAAAATATAATCCATATTG
>JBNLCS010000524.1:0-5526 GCA_050303935.1 Bacteroidales bacterium | reverse complement strand
TCTTTTAATTCCCGGACTTACAAAGAAGGATTGTATAACCGGTAATGTTGATCTTTCTACACCTCTTGTTAGCTTTAAAAAAGGTAAGGAAGCCCCTATAAAACTAAATATACCTTTCGTTTCAGCCATTATGCAATCTGTTTCTGACGATAACATGGCCATAGCGTTGGCACGAAACGGTGGTTTGTCATTTATTTATGGCTCTCAATCACCTGTTGATCAATCAGAAATGGTAAAAAGAGTAAAAAAGTTTAAGGCTGGATTTGTTATCAGCGATGCCAACGTTACCCCGGAAAATACGCTTGCCGATGTTATCGATTTAAAAAATAAAACGGGATATTCAACCATGGGGGTAACTCATGATGGAAGCTCCAATGGAAAATTACAAGGCATGGTAACCAGCCGTGATTATCGGCCCAGCCGCGATAATATGGGCCTGAAAGTAAAAGAGTTTATGACCCCTTTTGAAAGACTGGTCACAGGAGAACTAGGCATAACGCTTAATGAAGCCAATGACCTGATTTGGGAAAATAAACTCAGCACGATCCCAATAATTGACAAAGACCAACATCTACAATATTTTGTGTTCAGAAAGGACTACGACAACCACAAGCAAAATCCTAATGAACTAAGTGACGAAAACAAAAAACTAATGGTTGGTGCAGGAATAAATACACGCGACTTCAAAGAAAGGGTCCCTCTGTTAATTGAAGCAGGCGCTGATATATTATGTATTGATTCTTCTGATGGTTTCACAGAATGGCAAAAAGAAACCATTGAATTTGTTAAAAAGGAATTTGGTGAACATATAAAAATTGGTGCCGGCAACGTGGTAGATAAAGAGGGTTTTAAGTACCTGGCCGACGCAGGTGCCGATTTTATAAAAGTTGGAATTGGCGGAGGTTCTATATGCATCACACGCGAACAAAAGGGGATTGGGCGCGGACAAGCAACAGCCCTGGTTGATGTAGCAAAAATAAGGGACCAATATTTAAAGGAAACAGGAACTTATATCCCCATTTGTTCGGATGGAGGAATTGTACAGGATTACCACATGGTACTGGCCCTGGCTATGGGAGCTGATTTTTTAATGATGGGAAGATATTTTGCCCGTTTTGATGAAAGCCCTACCCGTAAGTTGCTGGTTGGGAACAGGTACGTAAAAGAATATTGGGGCGAAGGCTCAAACCGTGCACGTAATTGGCAACGTTACGATATGGGAGGTAGTGATAACCTGAAGTTTGAAGAAGGTGTTGACAGCTATGTACCGTATGCAGGTAAATTAAAAGATAACCTGGAAGTAACGTTGGGAAAAATAAAATCAACCATGTGTAGTTGCGGATCATTGTCCATTCCCGAATTGAAAGAAAAAGCCAAAATCACCATGGTATCGTCTACCAGTATTGTGGAAGGCGGTGCCCATGACGTAATATTAAAGGATACGAACCTTTAACACCCTTGTTTTTGTTTTGCCAAATGTTTATAAGTAGCTAATTCATAATTTATTTGAATCTTTAAAAAACAATATATTTATACTTGTTTAATTGAGAAAAGAAATTTATGGGATATAGCATCAGTACACCACGTTGGTTACAAAATGCACAATGGTTTATTAAACTTCGCTGGTATGCTATCATTGTAGCGTTGACCTCAATACTTGGAGGAAATATTTTTCTGAATGCTAACCTGCCATTCCATAATTTGTACTTACTGGTATTCCTGCTTCTTTTGATCAATGTTGTGTACATGTTACTTATCCGGTCACGTGTGAAAGCCGAAAAAAAATTAAATATTCAGCACGTCAGACTTTTTTTAAACTTGCAGGTTTCAGTAGATTTATTTTTCTTAACCGCTTTCCTGCATTTTTCAGGAGGGATAGAAAATCCTGCACTGGTTTTCTATATTTTTCATATGATCTTGTCAAGCATACTTTTACCTCGCATAGATAGCCTGTTACAGGCCACTTTCTCGCAATTAATGTTTGTAATGTTGATTGTACTGGAATATAAAATGATTTTGCCCCATTACACATTGAATGAAAATTTACTTGGATTGTTTAAATCTGATGTTACTTATTTAACAATAGCAATAGGGATATTTTCAGTTACATCTTACATGGTGGTTATTTTAACCTCGTACGTAACACGTCAGTTGCGTGACCACGAGTTGGACCTGGAGCATTTGAATAATGAGCTGAAAGAAAAGGACAGGATAAAGAATGAATACGTGTTACGCTTAACCCATGATATAAAAGGATATGTATCATCTATAAAAAGCAGCCTGGAAGTGATTAATAGAAGGGTATATGGTGAGATTGACATAAAATATGTACCTTTTCTTGACGGGGCCAATAAAGTAATTAAAGACCTTTCCCGGTTCATTCGTGATTTATTGCAACTTACCCGGTCAAAACTTGAAGGTGGAAATGATTTAGAAATTGTGGATATTAACAATCTAATGGATTTGGTTATTGAAGAAATGAATGTTAAAACCAGCGAAAAGAAAATCAAAATTGAATTGAAAATAGAACATGGGCAAAAAAAACTTGAAGTACTGCTAATTTCGGTTAAAGAGATGTTAACAAACCTTATTAGCAATGCCATAAAATATTCAAATAAAAATACAACGGTTACCGTAGATGTTAAACCATTCGATCAAAATTTTGCTCTTTTCAGGATATCAGATCAGGGTGTGGGTATCCCAAAAAATGAAATCAAGAAACTCTTTAAAGAATTTTACCGGGCATCAAATGTTAAAAAGAAATTTGAAGGAACCGGCCTTGGATTGTCAATTGTAAAACAAATAGCCAGCAATCACGAAGGACAAGTATGGGTAGAAAGTGAAGAAGGAAAAGGTACCTCCTTTTACGTAACCCTCCCTTACCGCAAAACCAAATAGGATTTTCCGCAATTACTCGTAGAATAACCGTTTATATACGGATAACTGCCAGAAACTAACGTTTTTGTAATTGACTGTTACCCAAATTGAGCGAAATCGCTCAATCGATAAAGTAAATGTAAACATTTCACCACACCCATTTGGTGGAATGTTACATTTACTAAATCGGGGTTAACGCTAAGTAAAGCGCTACTTCGTTTCACTCGTACCGCTCAACTTAGGTGTTAATGTTTTGTTAGAATTTCAGGTGAAAACAACCACTTCATTTACAGTATTACCAGAAATGTTGGAATGTGAGGAATTTATAAACGCTGATGAAATTGCAAGAGGATTATCGCCTTTAAATCCTGATAAAGCAGCAATTGAAGCAGGTAGGCTAATGCTAAATACTTCCGTATCATTTCCGCATCCAGTCCAACTGTATCAACACAATAACCTTTTGCCCAAAAATGATCCCCCAAATATGGCTTTTCTTTCAAATTGCGAAACTTGCTGAAAATCCGAATCGCTGTCCTTCCTTCCAGCATCCCAACAAAATCAGAAACAGATACTTTGGGCGGTATCTTTACCAGAAGATTTACATGATCCTCTTGAACATTTAATTCTTCAATTATACATTTCTTTTGTTCACAAAAAATCCGAATACATTTTTCTACTTCCTGCTTTACTTTGTCTTTCAATATCCTATACTTATATTTGGGTGTCCATACTATAAGGTATGTACAATGCCAAATCGTGTGTGACAGTTTCATAAATCTACTCATGACTTTCCTTTCTTTTGTTGTGGGGACAACTTTGGAAAGATAGTCATGAGGGATTTTACTGGCAAACCCGTAAAACGTCTCTGACCACGTTCACAGAACGTGGGTTTCTATATTGGACTAAATTGATTAATATGGATTTTTCAACTATTACAAACGGAATTTCACAAGGATTAGAAATCTGGGAATCAAAATTGGCAGGATTACCGAAAGGTACTATTATGAATAAACGAAACATTCAAAATAGAACAATCAAACAGATACTTGGACACATGGTTGATTCTGCGTCGAACAATACTCATCGGATTGTTCACTTACAATATCAGGATAATCCACTTAGATTTCCAAATTATGCCACAGGCGGGAATAATGACAGGTGGATTGCTATCCAAAATTACCAAAATGAGAACTGGAATGATTTAATCCAACACTGGAAGTATAGTCATTTACATTGGGTTCATATTGTAAGAAATGTAAATCAAGATAAATTAGATAACGAGTGGGTTTCAGAATCAAAATATGGCAATATCAAACTAAAAGGCATGATAACCGATTTTTTGAGGCACTTTAACTTACATCTTAATGAGATTCAGGAAATAATTGATAAATAGGATACAATGGAAAACTTTGACAAAAATAAAATAGAACGGATTGTAAAAACAAGAAAACAGGCACATGGATACTATTTGAACAAATCGAAAGTGTATCAATCTTTTGTGGATATGGAACAAAAGACATATACAAACGGTGATTTAAGCAAACAACAAAAAGAGTTAGATTGCTATTGGGATTTCCGTCGTGATTAATTGCGAATCCTGTATGGAATGGCATATTAAACAGGCGATTGATGACGGAGCAGGTGATGGCCAAATTATTGAGGCGATTGAAGTTGGAATTGAAATGAGCGGAGGACCAGAAACAGCATCGGCAAGATTTGCAATGAATGTGTTAGAATATTATAAAACAGACAAATTAATAAAATGCACGACGGCACAATCGAGAGTATTAAATTTGAAAATGATTACAAGTAACAAAAATAGTAACGGTTTGATAGCGAGTTGGCCCCGAAATCCCAGCCTACCCATATTTGAGGGCCGTTGTGCTGCATGCTTGAAAAACCCACTATATTGATAAATTTTGTAACTTTGATAAAAAATATATCATGGGACACGAAGCAATTAAATTAGAACTTATTGAATGGCTTACAAAGCTGGATGACAACGAAACAATTGAATATTTGAAAATTGTGAAAGACTCCAAATCTAATGATAATGACTGGTGGGATGATTTATCTGATATACAAAAACAGGGGATTGAAAGAGGATTAAATGATATTAAAAATGGTCGGACAATATCTCACGAAGAAGTAAAAAATAAATATGGACTATAGGTTACGATGGTCAGATGAATCTGTTAAAAATCTTGAGGATATTCTTGATGATATTAAATTTAAATGGACTGATAAAGGAGTCGATAATTTTAAAAGTAAATTGAGCCATCAACTTAATTTAATTGTTCAAAATACACACATGTTTCCTGTCTCGACAATAAAAAAAGGATTGAGAAAAGCAGTTCTAAGTAAACAAACGACCATATTCTATCAGATAATTGACGATATAGTTTATTTGACTTATCTACATATTAATAAAATGGATATCAATAAAATCAAATAAAGCACGACTGCACAAGCATGGTATAGTGCATGCGGGTTTCAGAGGTTTGAAAGCGTTTGTTTCTCTCTCCAACTTTTTACAACGATGGATAGGAACGCAGTTCGAACTCCCCACCTACTCATATGGCGGGATCGTTAAATCAGGAATTTTAGTACGTACAAATTCACATCTACAAGTTTACCAATACATTAAAT
>JBNLCS010000523.1:0-4368 GCA_050303935.1 Bacteroidales bacterium | reverse complement strand
GGGACATGGTTTACTCAGTTTTTGCATGATGAAGAGCCTGGTAGAAACTATTTTTTTATTCCTCCTGATAGTTTTGATACCTCAAAGGTAATCATGCCTCGAAGTAGTGATCTATTAACCAGTTATGAAACAAAAAATGGTATAAAAAAAGTATGGACTACATTTAGTGCCGATCAGGTGGATTTGAATTATTCTAATCCTGATGTGCTCAAAGAAATGTTGAATGTGTTCTTGTTTTACATGTCTAAAGGGATCAGGGTGATCAGGTTGGATGCTATTGCTTTTTTATGGAAAGCCAGTGGAACGGCTTGCATGCACGAACACGAAACACATGAGATTGTTCGCTTGTTCAGGGATACCATGGATTATTGCTTTCCCGGGGCCCTTCTTTTAACTGAAACCAACGTGCCCCATAAAGAAAATATCACGTATTTTGGATTGGGCGATGAGGCGCACTTAATTTACCAGTTTGCCTTGCCTCCTTTAATATTACATGCTTTACATACTGGTAAAGGACATTATCTTACACACTGGGCAAAAGAATTGAATGACCCCAGACGGGGAATGACTTATTTAAATTTTACTTCTTCACATGATGGCATTGGCGTAAGGCCATTGGAAGGAATTATGCCTGAAGAAGAAAAAATGGACATGATTAATAACCTTAAGGAATTTGGGGCAAGGGTTACTACCCGAAAACTGGGTGATAAACATGTTCCTTACGAAATAAATATTACCTATTTTGATGCTTTGAAAGGAACATCTGATGGGTTGGATGAATTTCAGGTGAACAGGTTTATTCAATCGCAGACCATAATGTTATCATTACAGGGTGTACCAGCCTTTTATTTTTTAAATTTATTTGGTATTCCAAATTACGATAAAGGTGTTGAGCAAACAGATATTAACCGAACAATTAACAGGCGTAAATTTTCTTCTGAAGAGCTAACTGAGATTTTAAACGATACCAAGCACAAACAAATCCTGAATGAATTAATAAGGCGTACTCAGATTAGGACCTCTATGCATGCTTTTTCTCCTGAAATCCAACAGTTAGTGCTTGATTTGGGTGACCACTTTTTTGGGATTTTACGTAAGGCGGAGCAGATGGATGATTCAGTGGTATGTATTTTTAACCTTACAAATACTAAACGAAAAGTAATGCTACCTGTTGGATTGATGGAGTTTACAGTTGATAAACTTACCGGAGATATTCATCATGAAGACAAAATAACTTTTGGGCCATATCAGTGCATGTGGTTGGTTACAGAATTTTATAATGCCTGAAAATAAATTTTATGAGAATAGTTATTGCTCCTGATTCATTTAAAGATTGTTTAAGTGCCGCTGAGGTAGCAAACCATATTGAAGCAGGAATTAAAAGGGGTGATATCCGTGCAGTTGTACATAAAATACCAATGGCTGACGGAGGGGAAGGGTTCGTTGACACTATGCTGGCAGCATCCGGTGGTGAAAAAATAAACCTAGTTGTGCTTGACCCGTTAGGAAGGGAAGTTCAAGCTTTTTATGGCATATTAAAGGATGGGACTGCTGTGATTGAAATGGCTGCTGCTTCAGGTATTGAGCATCTTTCAAAAAATGAGCGAAATCCAATGGTTACCTCTACTTTTGGTACCGGACAATTAATTGTGAATGCATTGGATGCAGGTTGCAAAAAAATTATTATTGGGATAGGGGGGAGTGCCACAAACGACGGAGGAACAGGTATGGCCATTAGGTTGGGGTACAGGTTCCTGGATGAAAAGGGGAATGAAATAAAACAAGGTGGGGGAGGCCTTAATTTGTTAAAAAAGATTGATTCTTCAATGGTTGATCCCCGTTTGTTTAAAACAGAGATACGTATAGCATGTGATGTGTCTAATCCTTTAACGGGCAATTTAGGGGCTTCGGCTGTCTATGGCCCGCAAAAAGGAGCTGACGAAAATATGATAAAACAACTTGATAAAAACCTGGAACATTTAGCCAATATAGTTAAAAGAGATCTCCGAATTGATGTACTTACTTTGCCTGGAGGAGGTGCAGCAGGCGGTCTTGGTGCAGGGTTGGTTGCCTTTGCAGGAGGAAAGCTGAGAACGGGTTTCGATATTGTAAGGGAACAAACAAATCTTGAAAAGTATATTGCAAATGCTGATCTTATTTTTACCGGGGAAGGTAAAATTGACAGACAAACTAAAAATGGAAAAACACCTTGGGGTGTGGCTCAATTGGCAAAAAAACATGGAATACCTTTAATAGCTTTTGCAGGAAAACTTGGTGATGGTTTCAACGAATTATATAATGAGGGTTTTACTTCAGTTTTTGCACTTGCCAACGGACCCGCAACGTTGGAAGATAGTATAAAAGATGCACCTGTATTATTGGAGGGTATTGCTGAAAAGGTAATAAGGCTTATTAAAAATATATAAATTAGATTATTTGGGTTAAAATAAAACACATGTTTACTCTTTTAAAAGCCAATATTCAAAAACAGGGTAGGGGTGAAAGGTACTGATTCCACGTGAATGTCTACATCACCGCTTTCCAAATCACCAGGTATCCTGAAATAACTTCCATTATCATATTGTATATTAGGCGTGTTAAATACATTTAAAACAGATATCCCGGTTTCGAGTTTGAATTTTAATGATTTAAACCTGTATATAAATGAAACATCAAAACGGTTATAAGGTGTTACTCCCATATCAATATCTTCAGGGTTAATTGGTTTAAGGCCGGATCCATACACGTAATTAGCAGAAAAATAAAATGGATTAAAGTTTAATAAACCTGCAAGTTTTATTTCATGGCGCTGGTCATTTAATGCAGGTTTTGTGTTAATTTTTACATCATCTTCAATAAGGCTTTCCAATGATTTTCCCAATGAATAGGTTACCCAGAAAGAGTGTTTCAATATATCTTTTTTGTAATACATATCAATACCGTAACTTTTCGTTTCAATATCCTGGTTGATCCTGTTAATTCTGCTAGTCCAATCAATTTGTTTTATTCCGGTAGAATGTTTATAATAACCATCTATACTGAACTCAGCTCCTTCTTTTTCCCTGCTCAAATTGGTTACATAATGTTTTGAAGAAATTACGGGTACCCTGTCATTATCAATGATAGTCCAAATGTAGTAAATGTTAAAGTTTTCGTCTATTACCCTTGTTTTGCTAATAAACTGATCGTAAATACCCCAGGCAAAACTGCTGTTCCAATACTTGTTTATTTTATATTTCAATTTTAATCTTGGTTGTATGAATTCAGTTTTTTCGGTTTCCGGATAATTTAACCGTAAACCCAAATCAAGAGACAGATCATTATTGAATCGTATTTCATTTGTTATATACAAAAAATAATTTTGGAGTGATTTTTCCATATTATTGAACGTAACATTCATTGAATCTTCCTGTAAGGCAATTTCAGTACTTTTAATCCCTATACCTGCAATCAGGGTATTACTATTTCCTGTTTTTATAGTTTGGGATAAATTAATGTGATATTCCATGATGGAATTGTTAAAATAGCGATCACGGTCATATCGCCTGCGACCGGATAATATTCTGGTTTTTGTTTGTTGGCTTCTTAATTCTTTTTCCAACGATGAAGTACCTGCAAAAAAAGAAGTGCTGCCTCCTTTTTTCCAAACATGATTATAATATGCCGCTACCCCTTGCTGTGAATTTATTTCATCGTAATCGATATTTATAGTACTAGCAAGTAACCTACGATTGGTTTGTACATCGATATCGGTTGAATAACTAAAATTATCATTGCTTAAATAGCTGCTTATAAAGAATTTATCGCCATTTTTCAATTTTCCGGAATATTTTGCGTTAAAATCCCTGAAATTATAGTTGGGCTGGATAAGAAGGTTATTTGTGTCACGTTGTAATCGTGAAACTCTGTCAAAAAGATAATCTTTATTACCGTATAGGTTGTAGTATGTTTGACGAAAGGCCATCGTTAACACTGTTTTTTTGACAAGAGGGATGCTGGCCATAGTATTTAAAGTGAGGTTGTTTACCAACACCTTAATGGTTGGTTTATTGTGGTTTCCTTCAATGCCCCTAATATTAATAATTCCACCTGCTTTTTCACCATATTCTGCACTATAACCGCCTTTATTAACCTGTATTTCTTTTACCATAAATGGATTGATGGTACTTATCTGGCTATAGAAATTTTTTAGGCCAAATAAGGTAAACCCATCATATAGTACCTGGTCCTGGCCATCATAACTCCCCCAGATATTAAAATTACCTGCATTATCACCAGCAGCCATAATTCCTGGTTGCATTCGTAACAAATTAAAGACCGAATTATCTCCGTATCCTGGTAAAAACTTTGAAATAAGATGGTTTAATT
>JBNLCS010000522.1:0-7284 GCA_050303935.1 Bacteroidales bacterium | reverse complement strand
ATACTTCCTGGCATCAGCAAATTGGTGCACCAATGCTTCATTGGTAGTATCAACATATGTTTTGTATTCTTCATCGGTAATTATTTGGCCCGGATAATGAACCGGTCCATGATATACTTTTCCCGGAGTCCACTCAGCCTTGTAATGAGTAAGGGCCATGGGTGAATAGGTATGGAAACTTAAGATGATGTTCCGGTCACCTTCAGGGATTTTCAGGTATTTTACATTGTCAGCAATTTGCCACATGTTTGCCCCGGCTACAATAACTCTTTTCGGTTCAAGTTGCCGAACGGCTTTAATGGCTTTATTCAATAATTTATTCCAGTCATCATGGTTCGGGGCTACAGCTTCGTTCAGAATTTCATAAGCTACCATATCTTCCGGATAATTATGAAGTCTTTCTGAAAGTTGTATCCATAGGCTAACGAACTTTTTCTGTGCAAGGGAGTCGCCCCAAAGTGTATTATGGCCACCCTCGTTGGCAGCATTAAAATGATGTGCCCGAACAGTATGTAAATCAACTATTGCCCTGAGGTTATATTCGGCACACCAGTCTAGGCATTTAGTGAGGTATCTGAACGATTCTTCAACAGGCTTTCCAGTAGAATCCCACATTTCAATCTCGTCAATTGGAATTCTTACATGATCGTATCCGATGCTATCAATAAACCTTATATCATTTTTATTTATATAAGTGTATTTTGGTGCCCAGCCAAAATCCTGCGACAGCCAGTGACTAAGATTAACCCCCCGGTGTATTTTAAAGCCGGAAGGGTTTACGATTTGTTTCGTTATTTTCGGGTTGCAGGAAATAACAGTAAACAGAATTGTAACAAAAATGGGTGTTTTAAAGCGTAACTTCATTTGTTCTTGGGTTTAAAATTCAATGATTTTTTCCATTGTGGATAAAATTTACCTTGTATTATTTCCTTAAAACAGAAATTATTGAAGCTATTGTCCCTTTTGAAGTATGAATCTTACAGACGTAAATTCCATCAACTACTAAAATCCTGTTATCTGAATCTGCATTCCATAGTAAGGAATAGTTGCCAGCTTCATGTTTCCCTGTAAGCAGTGTTTTAATTTTTTGTCCGGAAATATTATATATACTTACATTAATATTTTCAGTTTTTTGAAGGGAGAAAGCAATTGTTGTCCTATTGTTTACCGGGTTTGGATAAATGCCGAAATCAATAAAATCCAGCGTTGTAATTGCAGATGGTACTTCAGGAATAACATACGTTGATGTATCGTAAATTGTAGCAGTATCCTGATCGGTGACTACCATGTTATCGAACCAGAGATGTTTGTCTGCCAGTGAAACCTGCTCTGCAACCAGTTCAAACCTGTCAACAGCATGCCAGTCGAATGCACCGACAGGATTAAACCATGCACCATCCCATGATCCTTGTTCAAAGAAATTGCTCAACGGCACATAAATTTTGTGCCATTTTCCATCCCAGGTCACAACATTATCATCAACTATATAATCCATACGCCAGGGATGATCATCCGGGTCGCCGGTTTTGGTATCGATAAAACGGAGTTCAACTTTTGTTCCCGGGGCCATTCCCCTGATGATCCCACTTAAAGCATAATTTTCTGAAACCAGCTTTGATAAATCTTTGTAGGGGGTAAAATTAAAACCAACCGAGCCATATTGTGCCGATCCGTTCCAATGGAGACAATAATTACCGTTGTTCGGCTTTTCGCCCGAGTAAAAATCGATGATCCCCCCGCTTGCATTACTCGATTCATAAATTTTTGCACCGATAAAATCTGTATAAATATCAAAACCGGTTGAATCGGGTTTAATTTCAAATACCTGTTGCGAAGGAACATTCAGTCCAAGTGAATCGATTAAGGGGATATTAAGGTCGTAATCAAACAATTCATTTGATCCTGAAAATAAACCAAACTCACCCTGATAATCCCATGTTGTCCATGAAATTCCATTGGCTTCGAGATATTTGCGGACTTCGCCGTACCAGTGTACCCTGTCGGTATTTTTGCTGTACGGCATATATACACCGAATTCTCCACAATAAACGGGGACATTCCTACTGTTTTTAAAGGCTATTGCCTTATCAATTAATTCATGCACTTTTACCACAGTGCCATCCTGGCCATAATTGTTAAACGAACTTTCAATCCAGGTTCCTTTTAATGCTTCGGGGATTGTTGGCATACTATCAACATTATATGGGAATGGTACCCCGGTTAGAGGTGCCAGCGAAGGGTTGGACCAGGTGGCCCCCTGATGTGTAAAAATAAACGGTTCGTAAAAATGAAAAGTGTAAATTAATTTTTTATCAGTGTATGCAGGCAGCAGACTTAAATCGTTGTAACTATTATAACTTGAAGGGCCAACAACCAGTGTATGTGTTGTATCGACCGAACGAATGGCATCGATGGCCGATTGCTGAATATTACCCCAGGTTTGCGTGGATATTCCGTTGGGTTCGTTCATAATTTCATATAGAACATACGTTGAACGGTTTTTAAAGTGTTGTGCCATTTTTGCCCACACAATTGTTAAAACCGATTCCAGATCGGGATTTTTACTTGCAATGTCATCCGTAGAATGATTATCTAGTATGAGATAGATATTTAGTTCCTCTGCCCAGTCAACCACGGCATCAAGAAATTCAAGGAAAAGTGTATCAATAGTATAGGATGGTTTTCCGTCCGTCATATAGAACAAATTAATTGGCAGACGAATTACATCGCAACCCAGGCTTTTAATGTTCTCAAAATCCTGTTTAGTGTACTTGGTAAATTGTATTTGCCTGGGGCTTGAAGTCTGGAACCAGCCGGTAAGGTTTACCCCACGGTTAAAAGCTACCTGGGCATCGATAAAGCTAAATGTTGATAGAAGGTACATACATGCAGCAATAATTAAAATCTTTTTCATTATTAATCGATTTTTTATAAAAATAATATCACAATAATCGTATTTCTATGGCATTTTCTATTTACAAAATCTGAAAATCAATTTACAAAAAATGCAAATAGTTTATTTGTAGTTTTTAAGATAATATGTCGGATTCTCACCGGTAACTGTTTTGAAAACACGGTTAAAATGGTTGGGGCTGTTAAAACCGACTTTATAAGCGACTTCACTTATATGTAAATCCGATTCTTTTAAAAGACGCTTAGCCTCATTAATCCTTATCAGATTGACATACGTTTTAAAGTTGCAGTTAAATTGTTCTATAATGGTATTTGAGACGCGCCGCTGACTTATGTTGCACGCGGTTGCAACCTCATCAAGGCTCAAAGTATTGTTATGAAAATTATCGTTGATGTAAGACAAAAAATCACTTCCCCGGTTTGATTTCGCCCCTTCATGAACCGATTTATAAGTGATGGTTATTGGGTGATATTTTTTTGGTTTATTGAACCTTATCAGATGAATTACAAATAGAATGATGATGAATAATATTTCAATAAAAACCGATATGAATATTGTCTTAGAATTGTTTCTAGCAAATCGTATGGAGTGGATTATAAGTTCCCGGCTAATATCTGTAGTTGGTGTTAATCCGGTAGTTAAGTTAATTTGAGACAACTTCTTCCAGTCTGGACGGTAATTACCAGTAGGTGACAAATTATTTACATCAAACCACCAATCCGGAATCTTAAAATCATTCAGGTTTAAATGATATGACTTATTCTGATTATTTGCTTCAATATTGTTTCCAAAATAAAAATCCCCTAAGTTACCGGAAATCAAGCGGTTTTCATTATCGGTAATCAGGTAGACAACAATATTTTTAATATCTTTTCCATACAATTCAACTTCTACCTGATTATATGCGGAGATATTAAAGAAACCACTGTCACCCCTGTGAATATTGATTCCGATATAAGGCCTTATAAATCCTTCTTTCAGGGTAAATCGTATATCAATTAGTGAATCGGAAACAATATGCTTTTCTATTTGGGAGTTTCCATTATCAGCACTGTCAGTATAAAAATCAAATTTAAGTTTATTAGTACTTGGGAAGATTTTTAAATCAGGTTTATTCCAAAGTAAAAAATAGGCACCCACCCATATTAAAAAGGAAATAAGAATTAATAATTTAATATGCCTGTACTTAATAAATGATTTCAGCCCATTTAAAAAATTGGCGTTCTGTTCTTTTTGCTGCATATCTCCAAATCGAAAATTTGATATATGCAAAAAAAACAAATTTTGAGGAACTGTTTAAATATACTGTTAAACTTTTTGATTAACCATTATAGTACCGTGTAATTGTAAGGCATAGTATAAGGTTTTTTGCTATTTTATTGGGTGATCACAAAATGTAAAATAACAGTAATGCTTGACCATGGTGGGATTTGGAAACAAAAAAGCCGCCCTTGAGAACGGCTTTCGCGGTCTGGACGGGACTCGAACCCGCGACCCCATGCGTGACAGGCATGTATTCTAACCAACTGAACTACCAGACCATTTGTCTTTTAAAGCGATGCAAAAATAGTGTTATTTTCCTTTATACCAAACAAAATAATTTAAATTTTCACTTCTTTTCAAAAAAACTAAAATGTACACTTCCGTATTTTCTCAAACCGGTAAAATTCTCATGACTACTAAAATTATATTTACCAGGATGTTCCAAAATAAGGAATCCTTTTTCTGCTAAAATATCCTTACTAAAAATCACACCTGGTATTCCTTCTAAATTTTCAAGATCATATGGAGGATCTGCAAAAATCAGGTTAAAACACCTTTTGCAACTCGAAATATATCTAAATACATCACTTTTTATTGGCTTCAACCCTTCCCCTATTTTCAACTTTTCTTTGCACTTGAGTATATACTTAAAATGGATATAGTTCTTTTCAACCAAAACTACATCCGTGCTTCCCCTTGATATGAATTCAAATGCTATACTCCCTGTACCGCTAAAAAGATCCAATACCGATACATCTGAAAAATCAATTTTGTTTGAGAGTATGTTGAACAAACTTTCTTTGGCCATATCTGTGGTAGGCCTTGCCCTGAAATTGGGTGGAACAGGAATTCTTATCCCTCTGTACTCTCCTCCAACGATACGCAACGGTGCAAATTATATAGGTTATAAAAATATGGCTTTGAAATATTTTTTAAAGCAGGTGAATATGAGTACCAATCACCAGGTCCACTTATTTCGTATTTCGTAACGAACTTACCCAACAGTTCAAAGTACCTGTTTTTCTCTTGTGTATTGCCCATAATAACAATCTCACATTCATTTGAATCAATTTTTAATTGCTTAAACACGTTCAACAAATAAAAAACAAAATCATTTTCATTTTTATAAAAATATTTGTTGCACAACAAAAGCTTGTTTTCTTTAATTACTACAAAATCAAAAAACTGATCATTAAAATTTACTACTGCTTTTGTTTTCAATATGGTTTCTTCCAAATCAGGTTTCAACAATAGAGATGTCCATTGATGAAAAATACCAACATCGTGATAAGACTGCCTGAACAAGTTTAATAACTCATGATGCTGTGAAAAAACATTATATGTTTTAAAATTAGGTATATAATTATAATGTAGCTCATGAAGTTCGCCAAGGTCCTCGTGAACAGAAAAATATTCTTTCACCGTATCTTTTTCAAATATTTCTTCAGGAATAAGCAGGGCTTTATCAGAAACACTCATTAAGCTGGTCGAATGATAATTGCACTTAAGTAGGGGGTCGGTATTAATAATTTGATATATATTTTCCATATACTGGTCAAAATACATTGATTTCTTAAAATGATAATGTTTTACACCAACGTATCTGCCAATATATGTTTCAAGGATACAAAAAGAAAATCCATCCGGCGAAAGCTGGATGGATAAGTGATAATTTTCTGGTTTATTTAAATTAATATTTCTGTCTAATTCAGTAAAATCATGCATAAAAACTTATTCCCAGTTACCTGCATTATTATTTGATTGCTCAACAGAACCAACCTTCAATCCCGCAAATTTAACCTTGGCCTCTCTTTCTGCATTATAATTAACAACAAGTTGCCGTTCCATTCCGTGCAATAGGACATCATTTTCTACACTTGCTTCAAAAACCGGCACTCTTAAACCCCCAGCTGTAATAACTTTAGCTTTAAGTTCAAATTCCTCACCATCGGTGAATGGAACATACCTAATCTGATCAATTCTGTAATTTTTATTAAATAATGAGTCTTTTACAGGGACATACGTGGTTTCAATACTCAATAACCCAAGATCAAGAGCTTGCTTTTCTGTCATAGCATCAGGGTCATATGATCCTATTTTCTTTTCAATAGCAAAACTATCTGTTTTATAGAAGTATATCAATGTGTCAAAGTAGCTGTTGTATCTATTGTATTTACTTTTATATGCTTCTTGCAGCGTTCTAATATCTTTCAAGTTTTCAATGGTTGCTTTTTCCCTTTTGGCAAGCTCCCTGTTAAACCGAATTGGCTTCATGATACTTTCCACGATCAAATATCCCAAAACAACAATTACCACTAATAAAAATATTTGTATTACCCTTTTCATTTTGTTTATTTTAAAGATTATGTTTTATGCAAAATTAAAAAAGAAAATGAAAAATAAAATATTAAAAGCTTAATCCCTCTGAAAACCCACAAGTTTTATGCCACAAATATATTTAAATAAAATTTAATATCTATTTATGTTTCGGGAAAAAATAATAAATTATCTATCCGGCAATTTTCCATTTCGTTTAACAAAAACCCAACTGGAAACAGTGCTGACAATCGCAGATTTTATACTTGACAAACATCCCGAAACGGTTCTTTTGATTAAAGGTTACGCAGGTACTGGAAAAACAACACTAATATCCTCAATTATTAAAACACTTGATTTGCTTAAGTTCAAATCTGTGTTGCTTGCACCTACAGGAAGAGCCGCAAAAGTACTAAGTAACTACTCAGAACGGCCTGCATACACCATACATAAAAAAATATACCGTCAAAAAACTACCAGTGATGGATTTGGAAACTTCTCACTGGACAGAAACCTGCACACAAATACTTTTTTTATTGTTGACGAAGCTTCAATGTTATCAAACAAAACCGTTGAACCTTCCATTTTTGGAAGTGGTAGTTTACTAAATGATATTACCACTTATGTTATTAATGGTAAAGAATGCCGGCTAATACTTGTTGGTGACGATGCCCAACTACCTCCTGTTGGTTTTGATGAAAGCCCTGCGTTAAGTCACGAATGTCTTTTAACATATGCAAATCACATTTATGAATCAGAGTTAACAGATGTAGTGCGACAAGAAAAAAACT